>DQUJ01000151.1 GCA_015662325.1 Leucothrix mucor
GTCTTTACCCCCGTAAGCAAACAACAGCTTATTGATCATTTACACCAGTATTACACGATAGGTGAATTAATTGACTATGAAGGCATTACCGCTGGCGTTGAAAATACCAACTACTTTGTCAGCACTAATCAAGGTGAGTTTGTACTCACGTTGTTTGAAGCGCACAGCGTAGAAAAGTTGTCGTTTTATCTTGGATTAATGGCGCATTTAGCCGAGGAAAACATTCCCAGTATTCAAGCAGTTCCAAGTAAATACGATACATTGTTACACGAACTTAATGGCAAACCTGCCAGCTTTATCAAGCGAATTGCGGGGGTTAATCCTGTAAAAATAAACCAATCTCACTGTACACAAATCGGTGAAATGTTAGCGCGCTTTCACATTGCTGCACAATATTATCCGCAACAGATGGAAAATGAATTTGACCTTGCCTGGCAAAAAACAACCGTTGAAAGCTGGGTTGATAAAATACCTGCAGATGATGTCGCTTTACTACAAAGTGAGTTAGCGCATCAATTCAATCATCAGGCGCAAACTAATACGCTCCCGTCTGGCATTATTCATGGCGATTTATTCCGTGATAATAGTTTGTTTAATGCAGATAAACTCAGCGCGATTCTAGATCTTTATACCGCTTGCAACGATACCCTGTTAATTGATTTAGCCATTGTCATTAATGACTGGTGTTTTAACGAAGGGAAATTAGAAGGTACATTAGTAGATACCTTTGTAGGTACGCTAGATGAAGCACTTGCCAGCAGGGTGATAGCTGCATATCAATCTATTCGTCCGCTGGAAGATTCTGAGAAAGAATCATTCAATGATATTTTACGAGCCAGCGCATTGCGTTTTTGGATATTACGACTTGATCTAAAATATAATCCTCGTCAACCAGAAACATCACCCAACGCCTACAGCCCCGACGAGTACAAACAAAAATTACTAAAGCATATAAATGACAAAGACCAAATTATGAGACTATTAAACGATGTCTAAAATTAACTCCGATCTCAACTCAAAACCCAATAAACACATCTTAGATGCGCGCCGTTTGTTATGCCCAATGCCCGTGATTCGCACCCAAGAAGCAATTGAAACATTGAACAATGGTGATCAAGTACAAGTTGAATGCACCGACCCTGGCGTGTTGTACGATATACCTGCGTGGGCAAAAGTACACGGTCATAAATTAATCGAAACACATGAGCAAGACTACGAATATATCGTTGTTATAGAAGTCGTCAAATGAATATTCAAGAAGAGGCCATTGATGGTGTTGTTGATCAAAACGTTGATAAAAACAGCACGGCTAACACTCATTCAGAAAATACCGAAAACAATACCAACCCCGAAACAAAAAACACCGTCAGTAACGAAGTTCGTTATCAAGCTACCCGCAATGTAACCCTCGTTGGAATGATGGTGAATGCAAGCTTATCTATCGCTCAACTGGTTGGTGGTTTTTTCACACAATCATCCGCATTAATCGCCGATGGCGTACATACACTGTCTGATCTTGCTAGTGATGTGGTGGTATTAATAGCCGCCAAACTTGCCAGCAAAGATGCCGATGAAGATCACCCCTACGGTCACGGACGTATTGAAACAGTTGCCACCGTTGTTCTCGGTTTAGCGTTAGCAGGCGTGGCTGTCGGCATCGCCATGAACGCGTTTGATCGCCTATTACACCCCGAAAAACTCATGCAACCCATTCCGCTTGCATTGCTGTTTGCAGCACTCGCAATTATCAGTAAAGAAGCCCTCTATCACTACACAATGGCCGTGGCTAAAAAAGTTAATTCAAACATGCTAAAAGCCAACGCTTGGCACCATCGCTCCGATGCAATTTCATCTATTTTAGTTGCTATTGGTGTTGCCGGAAGCGTCTTTTTAGAAATACCCTGGCTCGATGCCGCCGCTGCTATTGCCGTTTCCTTAATGATTTTTTACATGGGTGCACGCTTGATTTTAGATAGCACCATGGAGCTGGTTGATACCGCGCTCGACCCCGAGAAAACAGAAGAAATCAGCACATTTATCGCTGATATAGAAGGCGTAGAACACATGCACATGCTACGCACTCGAAAAATGGGACACAATGTTTTAGCCGATGTACATCTTCAAGTGAACTCATACCTTAGTGTTTCCGAAGGTCACTACATCGCCGAAAGTGTGATGCAAAAATTACAAAAACAATTCCCAGAAATGAACGACATCACCGTGCATATCGACCCCGAAGATGATGAAACCGCCAGCCCCTGTGGTGATTTACCCAGCCGCAACGAGGTCATGGCACAAATATATCCTGATATTCAAAAAACGGACATTGCCGATGATATTCGCAATATTGTATTGCACTATATTAATGGCAAAATAGCCGTTGAAATTTATTTAGCAAGCGATGTTAATCACACCAAAAACGACGA
>DQUJ01000086.1 GCA_015662325.1 Leucothrix mucor
GGATGGATGACTTTGAGCGTGAAGCACTAGGAGATGCTTATGAGGTGATACAGCCTGACGAAGAAAGAATGATTGTTTCAGAGGGTCAGTTATTAATTGTAACAACAAACCCTGTTAAGAATATTGTCATTCGTAAAGAACCAATCTCAGGCGACTTTGAAGCTTCGGTAAAAATAAATATGAATTTGACTAAATATAATGAGGCTGGAATTAAATTTATTGCAGGTAAGGATGAACTTGAACTTGGTTATTACTTTTCAAAGTATTCTAGTGATTCCCATATTTACTTTAATAAATTTATTAAAGGTAAGAAAAATCCTATTGGGTACTATGATAATTTAGGGGATAGAGTTATTAAAAAAGGCTCTACAGAGCAAGCCGATTGGTTTTTTAAAATAAATAAGAAAGGATTTAAATTTACCGCTTTTGCTAGCACGGATGGCAGTGAATGGACAAAAGTTGGAGAACATACTTTGCTTAAAAAGAAAGGGCAGATAGCGTTATTAGCGAGTGGGAAGGGCGTAGAAGACCCCATTCTATTTGATGATTTGACGATTAAACGAATCAATAAAAAATGATATTAAAAACTGGCTTGGCAGATAAAAGAAGCGTTATTTACGGTGCTTTTATTTGACTTGCCAAGCTATTTTTTTAGGCCTTACTGTGAGGATAACGCGATGTTCCTGTAACAATTAGCGTGTCCTGTTTCTACTCTGTTTCTAACTGGGAAGATGAAATTTCACAAGTTTTTTTGGCAAGGCATCTTCGGCTAGCCATTTAATCGCCATCGGATAAATAAGATGTTCTACTAAATGCACACGCTTACGTAGAGACTCTTCATCGTCATTTTCTTTTACTGGCACAATGCCATGAATAATGACGCTGCCAGCATCCAGTTCTGGGATTACAAAATGAACGCTAGCACCGTGTTCCTTAACCTTATCTTCAAGTGCGCGTTTGTGCGTGTGCAACCCTTTGTAAGCGGGTAATAAGGATGGATGAATATTAATCAGTCTGCCTTGATATTTTTTTACAAAGCCATCACTTAAAATGCGCATAAAGCCGGAAAGTACCACGAGATCTGCTTGGTATTGATCAATACGTTTCGCGAGCTGCAGATCAAATGCTTCACGCGAATTAAACTGTGTATGGTCGAGTGATTCGGTTGGAATGCCTGCTTTTTTTGCACGTTCAAGCCCGTAAGCATTAGGGCGGTTACTGATTACGGCACTGATTTTTGTAGCGCTGTTGTTATTATGTTGATCTGTAATCTGGTCAATGATGGCTTGCAAATTGCTTCCGTTGCCAGAGATTAAAATAACAATGGAAAAGGGTTTTGAAGGCATTGGATTTGAATACTAAACAGTTATGACTAAAAGGGTTATCAGTAGTGTTTTTTCTAGTTAAACGTATTCAATATGTGGCTCTGTTTTATCAGACGCTTGAATCGACCCGATAATCCAGTTTTCTATGCCTTCATCTTTAAAGTGTGCCTGTATAGCATCTGCATTGTCTTTATCAACGACAACTACCATGCCTATGCCACAGTTAAAGGTGCGTAACATTTCACTTTCTTTGATATTGCCTTGTTGTTGTAGCCAATCAAATGCGGCGGGGCGCTGCCAACTAGATAAATCAATCACGCCCTTGCTATTGTCTGCCATTACACGAGGAATATTCTCGGTGAGACCTCCGCCTGTGATGTGCGCGAGTGCATTTATTTTATGCTTTTTTAAGGCGTTCAGAATGGATTTCACGTAAATTTTTGTGGGGGCAAGTAAGGCTTTACCGAGGGTAGCGCCATCAAATGAATCGTTTAGTGATGCACCACTGACTTCAATTACTTTACGAATCAGTGAATAGCCGTTTGAATGTGGGCCTGTGGAAGCAAGCCCAATAATCACATTACCGTGTTGAATGTTTGCAGGGTCAAGAATCTCTGATTTTTCGACCACGCCCACACTAAAGCCCGCGAGGTCAAAGTCACCTTGTGCATACATGCCTGGCATCTCGGCTGTTTCACCGCCAATTAATGCCGCACCTGATTGCACACAACCATCGGCGATGCCCTTGATGACATCTTCGGCTATATCGTTATCCAATTTTGCGGTGGCATAATAATCGAGGAAAAACAGCGGTTCTGCGCCTGTTACGATAATATCGTTGACACACATGGCGACTAAATCAATACCAATCGTGTCGTAAATTTCTGCATCTATGGCGAGTTTTAGCTTGGTGCCAACACCATCTGTGCCAGAAACTAAAATTGGTTCTTTGTAACCCGTTGGTAACGACATTAATCCACCAAAACCACCTAATCCCCCCATCACTTCTGGGCGAGTCGTGCGTTTTGTGTGGGGCTTTATACGGTCGATTAGTGCGTTACCAGTATCAATATCAACGCCAGAATCACGGTACGTTAGAGGGCTTTTAGAGTCAGACATAATGTGGGGGATCCTGTTGTTCCAAAAAAGGGCATTATAACGTAAAGGTGAGGTAAGTTAATGAGTGATTTTAAGTTAATATGAAGTATTATTAGGCGAATAGTTTAAAATTGAGAAAGCGATGAAGAACCCTTATGAATCTCCAAAATCTAAGGTTGTAGATGGCAAACAACGTTTAGATCCTAACGTTCACAAAAAATCTAAGATACCCAGTGTAGTTGGTATTATTTTATTGGTGCTTTCTGTTTTTGGCATTTTTGGTCTATTAATGAGTTTAGGAATGCTTTTTTATGGTAATGAAGAGCTAATGAATCCGCAGGGGTTTAGTCGATCTTATTTAATAATGACCATGGTTCTGGGGCTTATTAGTTCATTGTGGACCATTTACTTTTCAATACTTTTGATAAAGTATCGTGATAAAGGACGTAAACAATATAATTATTTTATGATGTACTTAGTCGTTAGTTTGCCGCTGACTCACTTGTATCGTTACCTTTTTGAGCCACAAAATTCCTTCTCAGCTGTAGGAAGCCAATTAGTGTTGATGTTGATGACGATACTCATTAGTTTTTCTATTTACGGTTTATTCTGGTATTTACTTAATAAAGAAAACACACTAAAAGCACTTAATTAATTAAGTGCTTTTAGTGGCCCCTGCTTACTAAAGCATAAGTTCTTGCAAGCAAGTCGCAGAATTATCCTCCTTTTTAAGGAAAACAGAAAAAATTAAGCTATTTTTACTCTCGCCATACTCTCGTGCAAAGGTCTCTATGTAGAGAACGGTTTTTTAAGCTTCAATTTCTGGCATTTTAACCTGCACATGCAATTCGCGTAACTGTTTGCGTGGCACATCTGCAGGCGCTTCGGTTAACATACATGCCGCTGTTTGTGTTTTCGGGAATGCAATCACATCACGAATAGATTCGGTATGGGTCATTAACATCACCAAACGATCTAAACCGAAGGCTAAACCACCTAATGGCGGACAACCAAACTCTAACGCTTTTAATAAAAAGCCAAATTTATCATCTGCTTCTTTTTCAGAAATGCCGAGTATTTCAAACACAGCTGCTTGCATTTCTGGCTGATGAATACGAATCGAACCGCCGCCCACTTCGTAACCATTAATTACCATATCGTACGCATCCGAAAGTGCCGCACCTGGGTTTTCTTTTAGTTCGGCAACGGTGCCAGTTGGCGCAGTAAATGGATGATGCAGTGCTTGCCAGCGATTATCTTTGTCATCCCATTCGAACATTGGGAAATCGACAATCCAAAGTGCGGCCCAATCGCCTTCTAATAAGTCTAAATCTTTAGCGAGTTCTTCGCGTAATGCGCCGAGTGCATCATTCACAATCTTGGTTTTATCTGCCCCGAAGAACACTAAATCGCCATCTTCTGCGCCTGTTTTTTCCATGATGTTCATGGCAACTTCATCAGGCAAGAATTTAAGAATAGGGGATTGTAATCCGTTTGCGCCATCTGCCAATGTGTTGACTTTAATGTAGGCTAAACCGCGTGCACCATATCGAGACACAAACTTGGTGTAATTGTCTATGTCTTTACGCGAAAGATTTGCACCCTGTGGTACACGAAGCGCGGCAACACGACTGCCTTCATCGTTAGCAGGGCCAGAGAATACTTTGAAATCAACGTCTTTCATTTGTTCGCTGACTTCAACTAATTCTAGCGGGTTACGCATGTCGGGCTTGTCTGAACCAAAACGATCCATTGCTTCGACATACGTCATGCGTGGAAATTCTGCGGGTAGATCAATACCGTTTGTGTCTTTGAATAGCTTACGAATCATGTTTTCCATCATGTTCATTACGTCTTCGCCTTTTACAAACGCCATTTCGATATCCACTTGAGTGAATTCGGGTTGGCGATCAGCACGTAAATCTTCATCACGGAAACAACGCGCCATTTGATAATAGCGATCAATACCACCCATCATCAGCATTTGTTTAAAAAGCTGTGGTGATTGTGGCAAGGCAAAGAAATTACCGGGGTGCGTTCGGCTTGGCACGATATAATCACGCGCGCCTTCAGGTGTTGCCTTGGTCAAAATAGGCGTTTCAATTTCTAAGAAATCATTATCTTCTAAATAATGACGCATGATAGAACTCATTTTTGCACGCGTTTTGATGCGTTTTTGCATTTCGTCACGACGTAAATCGACATAACGATAAGTGAGTCGAATATCTTCGTTGACATCATCATCTAATTGGAACGGCGGTGTTGCAGAGGCACTTAATGTTTCAAGCTCTAGTGCAAACACTTCGATTTTGCCACTTTTTAGGTTGTCGTTTAGCATGCCTTCGGGGCGTGCGCGAATGCGTCCTTTAATGCGTAAAATATGTTCGTTACGAATGGTTTCTGCGGTGTTAAACATGGCTTTGTCATCAGGATCAAATACTACTTGAACCAGACCTTCAGCATCGCGTAAGTCTACAAAAATAACCCCGCCATGATCACGACGACGGTTAACCCAGCCACATAAAGTAACTTCTTGATCAAGGAGTGTTTCATCAACTAATCCACAGCGGTGTGTGCGCATATTTAAACCCAATTTAATATCTTAAAAGAAAGGCGGAATAGTAAGCTTTGTGGAAGTTTGGTGCAAGCAAAAGCAAGCTTAATACAGTGAGATTGATGAGTTGATTGAATAAATCTGTGTTTAAC
>DQUJ01000010.1 GCA_015662325.1 Leucothrix mucor
AATTCATTCCTGCACTGTATTAATTTTTAATCGTAGAATCCCATACTAAAAGATCAAATAACCAGTAATGCCGATAGGATTAATATTGCTTACGCTTAGGATTGTTTTAACAGGGAAAATACCGCTTTGCGTAATAAAGCGAGGGCCATCTTTTGGCCCGTTATATCTGGCGACATTTTATTTGCAACTACCTTCCATGAATGCTTTTGTAAAACTTTTAAAACGATGATTGTCTGCTCATTTTTAGGTAAATTTGAATTTGTATTGGCGGAAAGAAGATGCTTTTGTACTAATTTCCAGATGGGATAAATAGTATTTTCATAAGCGCGTTGTTGCGTAGCGAAAGATTTTATTTCCTTTATTTCAGTATCGCTTATAGATATTGATGGGTAAGAACAAAACAAAAGGCATGTTAAATCTGGCTCTAAATCATTTAGAGGCTCAGCTAATAAATGAAGGAAGTGTTGACAAAAGCGTTGCTGTGCTTGATCAACTAATTCCTTGCCCTGTTGAGTTTTAGCTTTAAGCACAATAACCGAATGTGACCCACTGCTCGCATCACGTTTAAGCCCAACATTGACAGGCGTAAATTCTGATTTTTCCCAAAAGGATAATACGTTTGGAGTTGCCCCAAAACTTGCGCTTACATAATCAGCGGTTGATTCATTATAGATAGTTTTTAGTAACGCTGTACCAAATCCCTTACCTTGTAAATCAGGTGAAACAGCAATACGCACAATTCTATCGCCGCTTAAACAAGGCGCATATTCAATGCCCGCGCTGGATGCTAAAGCCTGCGCAACAAGGTTGCCTTTAGGGCGACGCAAGCCGTGAAATATCTGTGATGCTAGTTGTTTATCAAGGCCACCTTCACGAGCAACTAATGCCGTGGCAATAATATGCTGGTTACTTTCTATTACAAAAATACTGACTGTTTCATCATCTAGCAAGTACTGTAAATCTGAAGGCTTCGTTTGGTAATGCGCCTCTACTAATAGCGCAAATAGCTGCTGTAGTTGTGGCTCATTTTTGATTAAGTCATTCTTGTTTAAACAATTAATCGTGTCGTCGTTGCTGCTTATGCCTTGCTTAGGGCTTTTAATAAATCCTTTGATAGGGTTTTTATTAAGGTATTCGGCGTTAAGCAATAAAGCATCAAAAACAAATTTCTCTAAGGGGTCGTTTTTATCCCAGCGAATCGGTGTTTCTAATTGGCTGTGTTGCCAGTTTGGTGTTTCAATATCAAGTAGTTTACGGAAGCGAATGGCAAAGCCTCGTCCGCTTCCTTCATAGCCGTGTTCTGTGGTGGCAAAGACGATACGCGAGTATTTTTTAAGTAGCTGTTCTAAGCGATGGAGTGGCATAGTAGCGGCTTCATCTACTAATAATAAATCGGTTTTTATATCTTCCTGTAATAATTCATCTACCGAATAAAACGTTAATCTATCTGTATTATTAGCACTATCTGAATGATTAGAGCGAGCATGTTGAAACACCACTTCGGCCGCTTTTTTACTAGGAGCGCAGATTGAGATGTGCTGGCAAGTGCCTTCTAATAATGTTGCAGCAGCAATGCCCAGCGCCGCTGATTTACCGCGCCCACGATCTGATGTGATTAACAAGGGGCGACGCCGATGACCTGTTACGACATGAATAATAGCGTCTACTGCTTTGTTTTGATCATCTGTAGCACTAGGTTTTGATTGTTGAAGTGCCGTTAGTGGCTCAAGTTTTTCATTTGCTTTGTACTGTTGTGTTAAAGCAGAACTGTTGATTAAGATAGAATAAAACCGCTTAAAAAAACGGCTGGCGGATATTTTCTCGGGGATTAATAAAAGTAAATAACCACCACCACGAATAGTCCCAGTGATTGCACCAAAGGCATTTGCATCAAAACCTGCGTGCAAGTCGATAATAACCGCATCAAACTCTTGCCCTAAAAAACGGTGCGCTTCTTTGTA
>DQUJ01000243.1 GCA_015662325.1 Leucothrix mucor
TGAGCCAGGCATTTATGTTTCACCTGATGATTCGATTGATAAAAAATGGTGGAATATCGGTATTCGTATTGAAGATGATGTGTTGATAACAGAAACGGGCAACGAAGTGCTTACGGGTGATTTATTAAAAGAAGTGGATGATATTGAGCAATGGATGGCAAATGCTTAATGGCTAAAAAGGATAAAATATTTGATGTTCTGATTGTCGGCGGTGGCATGGTCGGGGCGAGTTTAGCCGTGGCGCTAGAACCGCTTAATCTTAAAGTCGGAATGGTTGAAGCCTTTCAATTTGGCACATCGGGTCAACCAAGCTATGACGATCGTGCGATTGCATTATCGTATGGTTCGAGTCGCATATTTTCAGGTATGGGTTTGTGGGATGATCTTCAAGATAAGACAACCGCAATCAACGAAATTGAAGTGTCTGATCGCGGGCATTTTGGTGCGACGCGTTTAAGTGCAGTGCAGGAAAAAGTACCCGCGCTGGGTTATTTAGTTGAAAGCCGCGTATTGGGGCAGCAACTTTATGAGCAATTAAAAAAGTGCCAAGTGGAACAGTTTGTGCCCGCGAGTGTTACGCAGGTGGAGCAGGGCGAAGCTGTATTGACAGTAAAGATTGAGCAAAAGCTAAAAAGTAAAACCAAAAAAGAAACAAAAGCTAAAAGCATTCAAACACGCTTATTAGTTGCGGCTGATGGAACTCATTCTCCCATTCGTGAAATGTCAGGTATTGATGTTAAAACTTCGGATTATCAACAGTCTGCCATTATCGCCAATGTATCGACCGAAAAACCCCACGAAAATAAAGCACTCGAACGTTTTGTCGCAACAGGGCCAATTGCTTTGTTGCCAATGTCGGATAATCGCTGTTCTTTGGTGTGGACGCATTCAACTAAAAATGGAATGGAATCTGTTGAAGCTACAATGGCAATGGATGATGAGGCATTTCTTAAAAAGCTGAATGAAGAATTTGGTTATCGTTTAGGACGTTTTACGAAAGTGGGCGAGCGTTCGTGTTATCCATTGTCGTTAGTTACATCAAAAACAAACACCGCAAATCGCACGGTTATTATTGGCAATGCATCACATACCATGCACCCTGTAGCGGGGCAGGGCTTGAATCTTGCGATGCGCGATATTGCGGTACTGGCGGATCTTATCACTGAAAACTCACGGAATGATGTGGGTGCTGATAGCTTATTGCAAGCCTATGAAAAGCAACGTGCAGGTGATTTAAAAACAACGGTGCGTTATACCGATTCGCTGGTGCGTTTATTTTCAAATGATAATTTTTTATTAGGTCATGCGCGCGCAAGCGGTTTAATGGTGGTGGATCGTGTGCCGCCACTGCGTAAATGGCTAACAAGACAAAGCATGGGTATTAATTACCGACAGTCGCGTTTAGCTCGTGGACTTGCTTTGCGCGAACAGCAAGGTTTTAAAGCGCTGGGTGTTAAACAGCAGCAGGATCTTAAAAAACAGGGTCTTAAAAATGAAACAGTATGATGTGATCATTAACGGCGGCGGCATGGTGGGTGCGACCTTGGCTTGTTTATTGGCAAAAAAGGGTAAAACTGTTGCAGTAATTGAAGCGTATAAAACTAAAAAAATCATCAAAACAACTCCGTATGAATTACGCGTCTCGGCTATTAGTCGTGCATCTCAACAAGCCTTGGTGGAAGCGGGCGCGTGGAATGATATTGTAAAGCAACGCATATCTCCGTATGAAAATATGACTGTTTGGGATGCTGCAGGCGATGGCGAGGTTACGTTTGAAGCGGCAGAATTGGGCGAGCCAGAACTTGGGCATATCATCGAAAATAGAGCCATTCAATTTGCCGTAACTGAAGCGTTAAAAAATTATGAAAACGCTTCATTTTATTGTCCAAATAGTTTGCAAAGCTTTGATGTCCAAGATGATCAAGTGATAGTTGAATTAGATGATGGTCAAACATTATCGGCGCAGTTATTGGTGGGTGCGGATGGTGCAAACTCCAAAGTACGTGAGCTGGCGGGTATTGATATTGATCGTGATGATTACGGGCAAAGTGGTTTGGTCACCGTGGTTAAACCAGAAAAGCATCATCAATATACTGCATGGCAACGTTTTCAACCTAGTGGGCCATTGGCATTTTTGCCCTTATCTGATGGCAGTTGTTCAATCGTGTGGACACTACCTTCGGATCGTGCGGATTATTATTTATCACGAAGTGATGATGATTTTAAAATAGCGTTAGCAGAGGCACTTGATCATAAATTAGGCAATATTGAATCGCTTAGCCAACGCGCTGCGTTTCCATTAAGAGGCTCGCAAGCTAAAGAATTGGTTAAACCACGTATTGCGTTAGTCGGTGATGCTGCTCATACAATACACCCACTTGCAGGGCAGGGTGTGAATCTTGGCTTAAAAGACGCGGTAGAATTAGCGCAGGTTTTAAGTGCTGCTAATACGAATCGTGATGCGGGAAGTTATAAATTATTACGTCGCTATGAACGCGCACGACGCGGTGATAATATGATCACTATGCGGGTAATGGAAGGTTTTCGCTTGCTGTTTGGACACAGTGCCTCCTCTGTTAAAACTATGCGTAATGCAGGGATGAAGCTATTTAATCAATCATCCCTGCTTAAGACTGAAATTATAAGAAAAGCGATGGGTTTTTAGATTTTTTATTAATACGACTTACAGTTGTATTGGCAACACTAACACAAGAAGCTGTCATTTCCGCGTAGTCGCGGAAATCTATCTGTGAGGCGTAGCATCTGCAATTATGGATGCTGCTCCATACGCAGGTGTGACGACTTTGGGAATAATTAATAACTAGGATTTTATATGAGTATTACCGATATTTTCGCCATTTTAATCTCTTTGGCTGCTGTTTTTAGTTACATCAATTATCGTTTTATAAAAGTGCCTAGCACCATTGGTTTATTGGTGATTGCTCTGTTTATGTCGTTAGCGATTATCTTGCTAGGGAAGATGGGTTTGCCAATAGAAGCGCAAGCGAAACACCTGTTATCTCAAATTGATTTTAACGAAACCTTAATGCAAGGCATGTTAAGTGCATTGTTATTTGCGGGGGCGTTGCATGTTCATTTAGATGAGCTTAAAAAACAAAAATGGGTAGTAGCAGTACTGGCAAGCGTGGGTGTTATTTCATCAACCTTTATGATTGGTTTTGCATCTTTTTATATATTTGGCTGGATGGGCTTAGATATTCCGCTAATCTATTGCTTGTTATTTGGCTCGCTGATTTCACCCACCGACCCGATAGCGGTACTCGGTATTTTAAAAACGGTAGGTGCATCAAAATCATTAGAAACTAAGATTGCAGGTGAGTCACTGTTTAATGATGGTGTTGCCATTGTGGTGTTTTTGGTGCTGTTAAGCATGGCAGGAGTTGGTGGACACGGCGGGCATGAAGAAGTCAATGCCATGAGCATCGCTACTTTATTTGCTCAAGAAGCACTGGGTGGTGCTATTTTTGGTTTAGTGATTGGTTACATTGCGTTTCGTATGCTCTCTAGCATCGATAATTATCAAGTAGAAATATTGCTGACGTTAGCGTTGGTCTTCGGTGGTTATGCCCTTGCCAGCGCTTGGCATTTATCGGGGCCCATCGCGGTTGTAGTAGCGGGTTTATTGATTGGCAATAAAGGTAGAAAGTACGCCATGTCGGATAAAACTCGAGATCATTTGGATAACTTCTGGGAATTAATTGATGAAATATTAAACGCGATTTTGTTTGTTCTTATTGGTTTAGAAGTGCTTATTTTAAACTTTAACCCAACCTATATTTGGGCGGGTTTGATCATGATTGTCGTAACCTTGTTATCACGTTTTATATCAGTGGGTATCCCCGTTTCTATTATGAAATTACGCAAAACATTTACGCCTAAAATCGTACGTATTTTAACCTGGGGTGGTTTACGCGGCGGTATATCAATCGCCTTAGTATTGACGTTACCAGAGGGCGAACACCGCGAAGCCTTGTTGATGATTACTTATATTGTAGTGATATTCTCGATATTAGTGCAGGGCTTGACGGTGGGAAAATTGGTTAAGAGTAGTAGTCGTTAGTAAAGAATTTGAAAGAATGTTCAGAAACGGCACGAGCAGTAAGACCGAACTAAGCCAAGTATGAAAAAGCGTTAATTAAATTGTATTTTAATAAGCCTAATAAGGCTTTTCCCCAATATAGTTCCCCGGTGGGTCATAATTACACGCCCAAATTTGCGCTTTATTTTCACAAACCGCAATGGCACAACCGACGTTACGCGATTCTCTCCATACCATCTGCGTATAGTGACCGCAGTCTTCACCTGTTTGGCACTGGTTAGTATCGTAGTTGTAATAAGCCTCTTCATCTGCCCACGCTTTTACAATCTCGGGCGCAGTAAATTGCTGCAGTTTAACAATACCATCGGACCATTGTTCGGCACTTGCCCAGAATAAATTTTCGCCAAAACGTTGTTTGAAAGGCCCGTAGTTAGGGCGGTGAATCATGGCGCAGTCCTGATTATTAGAAAGTTCATTTACCCATTGTTGCGCATAACCTGCCAGTTGATTAGACCACTGAAGGGGTGACAAGCCATGTTTTGCACGCACTTTGTTGTGCGAAGCAATAAGACCTGAAAATTTTACGGGTTCAGCAAATACGCTATTGCTTAGAAAAGCGACGGTGATAAGTGATAGTACAAGCGCGGTTAATCGTTTAAGCATTAATTCAACTTCATTTATTAAAAGTGAAGCGAGTGTAACTTATGCTTATAAATTAACCACTTTTTATTGATTTGACGGTTTACTAATGCCGATAAACGATTAATACGCTGTTTCTTTTTGATTATCGCTAACTTCATTTAATTCTTCTAATAATAAAGACTTACAGGTAATACCTTTCGGCTTTGGCAGCCCCATTAAGTGCAATACAGTCGGGGCAAGGTTACTTAAACCGCCACTGGTGCGTAAACGCCAGAATGATTTATCCACAATAAGACAAGGTACTGGGTATACAGTATGTTGTGTGCTGGGTTCGCCGGTGAAGGGATCGATATATTCATCACAATTACCGTGATCGGCGGTGACAATGACGGAATAATCATTTTCTACGGCCGCATCAAGTACACGCCCAACTTCAGTATCCAATGTTTCAACGGCTTTAATAATAGCATCTGGAATAGCGGAGTGTCCGACCATATCGCCATTGGCAAAATTAACTACGATGAAAGAATGCTTTTGTTTTTTAACCGCGTTAATGATTTCATCTGCGACTTCTTTTGCGCTCATTTCTGGGCACTCATCGTAGGTATGAACGATGGGCGAATTCACCATAATACGGTCTTCTCCGGCATAGGGTGTTTCACGACCGCCATTAAGAAAGAAAGTCACATGCGCGTATTTTTCTGTTTCGGAACAATGTAATTGTCTATAACCCGAAAGGCTAATTGCGTGTGCAAGATTGGTCGATGGTCGCTCTGGCGGGAATGCAACAGGCGCTAATAATTTTTTGTCGTATTCCGTTAAGCAGGTGACAACAATAGGTGAGTAATCGCCACGATCAAATTGATCAAATTCTTCCATGCCTAATGCTTCGGCTAATTGGCGAGGGCGATCATTTCGAAAGTTGAAAAATATTAAGGAATCATCCGCTTGAATCGTTTCTGCATTGGGCATGATACGCGGGCGAATAAATTCATCGGTTTGTCCATCTGCATAGGCATCTTCAACCGCCTGGAGTGGATCGCTGGCAGGTTCACCTACACCATTGATCATTGCACCCCATGCTATCTTAGTACGTTTCCAGCGGTTATCACGGTCCATTGCGTAAAAACGGCCCGTAACCGTTGCCACTTCTCCGCCAAATTTTTCAACTGTATCTACAAGCTGTTTAATATATTTTTCAGCTGATTTTGGGGGGGTGTCACGCCCATCTGTAATGGCATGAATAACGGGTTTAACCCCCATTTTCTTACACAGTTTAATCAGCGCATAAAGATGACGAGTGTGGCTGTGAACACCGCCATCAGACACTAAACCCACTAAGTGTATGGGGCGATTATTTTGTTTTGCGAGAAAAATAGTATTGCGTAAAGCGGTGTTCTTTTTGAAACTCCCATCTTCAATAGCATCATCAATACGAACCAAATCCTGTTTCATTATAATGCCGCAACCAATGGTTAAATGACCCACTTCAGAGTTGCCCATTTGGCCATCGGGTAAGCCTACCGCAGACCCTGATGCTTGTAATGTGGTGTGTGGGTATTGACTAAAATATTCGTCTAGTCTGGGTGTTTTGGCTTCATGAAAGGCGTTATTCTTTTTGCTGGGGTTTACGCCGACACCATCCATGATGATAAGTATGGTCTTACGACGGGGGACGCTGATTTGATTCACTGGTAAATCCTAAATTATAGATATTTTATGTAACTATGATAACTGGAAAGTGTTTAAAATTCACCTACAATAAAGAAGAGAATTATTAAAACATTCCTACAAATCTTACGCATAAAAAAAGCCCGTTAGGATTATTGCTGACGGGCTTTTTGTTGTCTATGATTTTACGGTTATGCTGCCGTTAGAACTAAATAGGCTAACATCAATGAAAGAAACATTAATCCACCGATCATTGATTTAACAAGTGGTGGAAATGGCTCGCACATTTGATTATTATTTTTAGATTCTTCTGACTCAAGTAAACGTTTAATAAAACACTGCATAGGATGCTCCCCTAATAATTTTGTGTAAATAGAGACTCTTTGCATCTGCAGAAGAGTCTCGAAATAATTCGACACAGATTTTTATGAAAGTTCAGAAAATATAATGAATAAGATCTAAAGTATTCCGTAAAAATAAGATAAATTCCAAACCGCTAAATTAAGAATTTAATGGAAATAGTAGTATTGCCATTGTCTATAGAGCATTTTAACAAATGTAAGCTGAATACACTATTGATATTTAATGAAATACAAACATTGGTGTTTATCAAGTCGCTGTTTTATATGGTGTTTTTATTTTTCAGTGTTGTCTTTATCTGATTCCTTTTTGTTTTTAGCCAGTATTTCGGCTCTTTTTTTAGCCCGTTTTTTAGCTTTTTTCTTAATGATTTTATCTACTTTTTCTTGAGCTTCAATGCGGTCTAGCTCTGCTTCCATCTCTTCATCGTCCATTTCATGGAAGTCATCATTATCATTGTCGAAGAAGTCTTCTTCTGTGTTGCTGCTATTATCAGAAGTATCGCCTGTGCTGTCGTTATTCTTACTTTTCTTGCGATCATTTCCTAATTCATCCTCAATTTTTTCATCAAGGTAATCATCATAAAGTGTATCGTCGATAGGATCGGTATTTAAAATGCTTTTTTCTTCATCGCTTAAGTCGTTTAAATCATCATTATCATCGCTGCTACCATCAGAAGAGTCGCTTTCATGTTCTTCTTCATAGATGTAGTCATCATCTTCCCATAGCTTTTCTGCGGCTAGGGCGGCAGTTGCAGTAGCGGTTTTTTGTTCTGCTTCGGTGAGTTCGTTATCTATATCTTCGCGTGCTTTACTGGCTTCTTTTATGCGTACTTTAAAGAATTTACTCAAATAAATACCAAGCTCAAATAGAATCCACATAGGTATTGCGAGCATAATTTGAGAAACAATATCGGGGGGGGTTAGTAACATGCCTACTACAAATGCACCAACAATGACATAAGGGCGTTTTTCTTTGAGTTTTTCGGCTGTTGTCATGCCTGTGCTGATCAGCAAAATAGTGGCAATTGGCATTTCAAAACCAAAACCAAAGGCCATAGACATCATGATGACAAAATCAAGATAGTATCCTATATCTGGCTGTACAACGGTTCCCTGCGGTGCAAAAGAAGGAAGTATGGTAAACATCATCGGCAACAATATAAAGTATACAAACGCGATACCCAGATAAAAGAGAAAAACACTGGAAGCAAGGAGTGGGTATACCAAGCGCTTTTCGTGTTTGTATAGGCCGGGCGCTACAAAAGACCAGAGTTGATACAGTAAATAGGGTAGTGCGATTAAAAAGGCAACCAATAATGTCAGTTTCATTGGTACTAAAAAAGGGGCAATGGGCGTGATAGCAATGGTGGTAAGGTTGCCTAATGGAACAGCAAGAATGTTGTAAATATCTTTCGCAAAAGGGAATAACACAACAAATATGACGCCAACAACAATAACGACTCTTAATAAGCGGTCGCGCATTTCGATAAGATGCGATAGAAACCCTGTGGCTTCTGCTGGCTTTTTAGTTGTCGCGTTCTTGTCTTTTGATGATGTGCTCATGTGTTATTTATTAGTCTTTTTAGATGGCTTAGCATCAGTGTCGGCAACAGTGGAGTGTAGCGTGTCACCTGTATCATTTAGGTTTTTTTGAACATCATCAAAGCTTTTTTGAGTCTCGTCTTTAGTACTTTGCATCATATCGCGTAATTCGCTGATTTCTTCTTTTTGTTTAACCAGCATGTTTTGCAGTTCTTCTGCACGCAGTTCTTTTTCAATATCTTCACGTGTGGTGGCAATAAAGGCTTTCATTTTTCCGAGCATTTTGCCTGCTTTTGCGGCAACACCAGGCAGACGTTCTGGCCCTACGACTAATAGGGCAATAACACCAATAACCAGCATTTCGAGGAAGCCCGAATCAAACATTGTATGCTTTTAGTGAAGTTTAAGACTTTGTAGAATCTTTCACTTTCGATGTTGCTTCTATGACATCATCTTTTGCGCCTTCAAGGGCTTCTTTCTTCGCGTTACTTGCAGATGTCACTTCATTTTCACCTGTTTTCATTGAGTCTTTAAAGTTTTTCACTGCGCCACCTAAGTCGCCCCCTGCATTGCGTAAACGCTTTGTGCCAAAAATTACGACAACAATGACTAAAATAATTAATAGTGACCAAGGGCTAATGCCAGCAAAACCAAATCCATAAATCATGTTAAATTCCTCTATGTTCTTTTCTATTATTTGTTTCGACTGGCTTTTTCTACCAAGCCAGATGTCCCGAACCGACGCTCCAATTCTTTTAAAACATCGTCTGGGTGTAAATTCTGTTGTGCTAATAATACAAGGGTATGAAACCATAAGTCAGCAACTTCGTAGACTATTTTGTCTTTTTTCTGACCATCGGTCTGTGCATCTTTTGCCGCCATCACCACTTCGGTGGCTTCTTCGCCTACTTTTTTAAGGATTGCATCTAAGCCTTTATCATACAGCGAAGCCACATAAGAGCTACCCGCTTCGGCAGATTTGCGTTCTTCTAGTATTTTGGCGACTTCTGTTAGTGTATTACTCATCTATAGTCCAATATGAGGTCTTAAACCCTCATTTCAATCCCTTGATCTGCCATAAATTCTTTCGCCTCACCGACGGTATATTCATTGAAGTGGAAAATACTCGCTGCCAGAACTGCATCTGCACCTGCTTTAAGCACGCCATCCGCTAAATGCTGAAGGTTTCCCACGCCGCCAGAAGCGATCACAGGGATATTTACCGCATCTACAATGGCTTTTGTAAGTGGAATATTAAAGCCAGATTTGGTGCCGTCTTTATCCATACTGGTAACAAGAAGCTCGCCAGCGCCGTAGCTTTCCATTTTTTTCGCCCATTCAACCGCATCAATTCCTGTGTCGTTACGCCCGCCGTGGGTGAAAAGGTCCCATTTATCAGGCTCACCTTCTTTGCTGACTTTTTTAGCATCTATTGAGACGACGATACATTGTGAGCCGTAATATTCAGCCGCTTCTTTAACGAGTTCGGGGTTGTGAATCGCGGCGGTGTTTATTGCAACTTTGTCTGCGCCTGCGTTTAGCATGCTACGAATATCTTCAACTTTGCGAATGCCACCGCCGACAGTTAATGGGATGAAAACTTCGGATGCAATCGCTTCAACCATATCCACGGTGGTTTTACGGTTATCTGAGCTGGCGGTAATGTCCAGAAAGGTAATCTCATCGGCGCCTTCACGGTTGTAACGTGCAGCGACTTCAACAGGATCGCCTGCATCGCGAATATCAACGAAGTTTACGCCTTTTACGACGCGACCGTTATCTACGTCTAAGCAAGGGATGATGCGTTTTGCGAGTGCCATTAACTATTCCTTTTATCCGCAGATTACGCAGATTTACGTTGATTAAAAACAATTCTTTCGTATTGAGGGCTAGAAGAACCAAAGTTTATTAAGAGTGCAATAGAGTAACTTGTAGCTTTCAGATAGTTGATAACCTGAGATTTCTCGGTTCTCGTTATCTTTTTTAAAGCTTTTAATTTTACAATGACTTTATCATAGCAGATAAAGTCAGCGTGATAGTTTGCTATCACAATATCTTTGTACTGAACGTGAGCTTTTTTCTTTCGCTTAAAGGGAGTGGCCTGATCTTTAAGTTCTTTTTGTAATGTCGGTTGATAGACGGCTTCTATAAAGCCATGCCCTAGCTCACGATGTAAGGATATAGCCGCACCAATGTTGACGTATGTTTCAGAGCCGTTTTTTGTATTTGGGCTTTGCATTTTATTCTGTGTAAATCTGCGTAACCTGCGAAGTATATGTTTTAAAGGTTTTCAACATATTTATGCGCTTCTGCCAAGTCAATAGCGCCTTCATAAATCGAACGACCTAGAATCGTGCCTGTGATGCCTGCATCTTCGACTTTGCACAGCTCAATAATATCATCCATATTCGTTACGCCACCCGATGCAATCACGGGTATGTTAATGCTTTTAGCTAGCTCTACGGTGGCTTCAATATTCACGCCTTTCATCATGCCGTCACGGGCAATATCGGTGTAAACAATGGCGACTACGCCTGCTTCTTCAAAGTTTTTCGCTAATTCTATGGCGGATACGCTAGATACTTTATCCCAGCCATCGGTGGCGACCATGCCGTTTTTAGCATCAATACCAACAATGATATGCCCAGGGAATTGCTTGCATAGATCTTTAACAAACCCAGGGTCTTCTACGGCTTTTGTGCCGATGATGCAGTAGCTTACGCCCGCATCTAAATAAGCCTGAACGGTTTTAGCATCGCGGATGCCACCGCCTATTTGAATCGGTAAATCAGGGAATTTTTTAGCAATCGCTTCTACTGCTGAATTGTTGACAGGTTCACCATCAAATGCGCCGTTAAGATCAACTAAGTGCAAACGTTTTGCACCCGCATCTACCCAACGGCTAGCGGTATCAACAGGGCTATCAGAAAATACGGTGGACTCTTCCATGCGACCTTGGCGTAGACGCACGCATTGTCCGTCTTTTAAATCTATTGCGGGGAGTAGTAACATTAACTTGTTCCTTGTTAGCTTTTGTATATTCTTACTGCTTTTGTCTTGCGCCTTTTAGCTCGTGCCTTTTTTAGCTTGCGCCATTCCATCGGGTGAAGTTTTTCAAAAGCTGTAAGCCGTCATCCGAACTTTTCTCGGGGTGTGATTGGATCGCAAACACATTGTCTTTAGCGATGGCAGAAGCGTAGTTGATACCAAAATTAGTTTCGCCTGCAGTGATGCTTTTATCCTCAGGGTCAACAAAGTAACTGTGCACAAAGTAAAACCGTGCTTTGTTTTCAATGCCTTTCCAGAGTGGGTGATCTTGTGTGTGGCTAATTTGATTCCAGCCCATTTGCGGGATTTTTAGGCGGTTACCGTCTGAATCGGTTGTACCAATGTGGTCAGTAAAATGCTTAACGTTTCCTTTGTAAAGCCCAATACAGTCAATGCCACCGCCTTCGATACTGTGCTCCATTAAAACCTGCATTCCCATACA
>DQUJ01000164.1 GCA_015662325.1 Leucothrix mucor
CTTCTCTCTGCTGCACTAGCCGTCAGCTCGCGCTGCCCAGACGTTATCTGGCGTCCTACCCTATGGAGCCCGGACTTTCCTCCGCCTTAGCCATATGACTAAAGCCGCGATTGCTCGGTCAACTCACGTGGGAAGTTTACCAGCTTTACCCTGTACTACAAGATGTGTCTTCTTCAACACAAACTGCCCGATAAATTAAGCGCAAACAGTTATCCGCATAGTCATCTATGGTTTTTTCTGCTTGATGATATTTCCACGGTTTTAAGTAACGTTCCTGTATTAAAGACAAGGCCATGGTCGCCACAAATTCTGATTTATGGCATACATCAACGCCGTCCTTACTTTCACCGCCCCCACCTAACTTGGCTTTTTTTAAGACTAATTGGTTAATCCGTTTTTCTAATTCTTCGACTTGAGTCAATTCAATATTTTTTGATTGCTCTTGATCAACAGGCGGTAAACTTCTAGTTTCGAAATACAAAAAATAAAACCAGTGATGCATTAATGTTGATGCGTATAAATAACCACGCACCAGTATTTCGAGCGCAATGGCGGGGTCTTGTTGCTGACGGGATTCTTCTACAATATCTTCACATACCAACGCGACCACATCTTTAACCATAATCGCAATCGTTTCTTTACTGGAGATACTGGAATACAAGCCTCCCATGCTTAAGCCTGTTTCGGTGGATAAGTCCCGCAACGACATTGCTTGAAAACCAATTTTAGAACTTAAATGAAAAGTGGCATCTATAATCTTACGCAGGTTCTTAACTGCAAACTTCTCTTTACTAATACGGATTTTATCTTTATTTCTATTAAAGATAAGAGAATATAAACTCTCTCCTTTATAGGCGAACTCACGTTTAAAATCAGAATATGAGAGGTATTCAGACTTAAATTGATCATGTTGTGAATATTCAACGACAGACAAAACAAACTCCAAAAAGAAACTATATTAAATTAAAACCACTTATAACCACAAAAAAAAGCGCTTGCTCTAAATTGACTTGACTATGATGATACTATCATATTTAATAAAAAGCGAACGTTCGCTCTTTTTATGATTTGAAAGTGATAATCAGACGTTTAAATAGAAACAAACTTAAAAGAAAATCAAATAGGCATACCACCATGATTAACATAGCTCTCATCTTAATCGCCCTTGTTGGATTAACCACCATCGCCTACAAAGGACTTCATATTCAATTAGCCAGTCTCTTTTTAGGCATTGTGTCATTTATTGCGCTAACCAGTTCTGCACACGGGCTATTAGCATTCCTATTTATATTAGCAACATTAGCAACACTGTTTTTTTCCATTCCCCAAATTCGTCAAACGTTTGTTTCTGGCCCTACCCTAAAAATCATGCGCAAGATTCTGCCCCCTATTTCGGAAACAGAACAAGAGGCGATTGATGCAGGCACAGTCTGGTGGGATGGTGAGATATTTAGTGGCAAACCAAACTGGAATAAATTGCTATCTGCACCTGTTCCCACATTAACAGAAGAAGAACAAACTTTTATCGACGGGCCTGTTAATGAACTCTGTCGTATGTCAGACGCATGGAAGATTAATCACGATTGGAGCATCATCCCAGAACATATTATTCAGTATGTACGAGACAACGGCTTTTTAGGGATGATCATTCCTAAAAAATACGGCGGTTTAGATTTATCCGAAGTAGCTCAATCGCAGGTGCTTTTAAAACTTACCAATACCGGCGGTGGTGTTAGCTATCTAGTCGGCGTTCCTAATTCATTAGGGCCTGGTGAGCTTTTAATCAAATACGGTACGGAAGAACAAAAAGACTACTATCTGCCTCGTTTAGCCAGCGGTAAAGAAATCCCCTGTTTTGCATTAACAGGACCTACTGCAGGTTCGGATGCAACTTCAATTCCTGATACGGGTGTTGTCTGCAAAGGCGAATGGGAAGGTGAAGAGGTATTGGGAATGCGTTTGAATTTTTCAAAACGTTATATCACGCTATCGCCTATTGCGACCTTAATTGGTTTGGCCTTTCGTTTACAAGATCCCGATGGATTAATTGGCGATACAGAAGACTATGGTATTACCTGTGCACTTATTCCGCGATCTACAAAAGGTCTTGAAATTGGTCGTCGTCATCTACCGATTGGCGAAGCCTTCCTTAATGGTCCAATCAAAGGTGAAGATATTTTTGTTCCGTTAAGTTTCATTATTGGCGGTCAAGCAATGGCAGGGAAAGGCTGGCGTATGTTGGTTAACTGCTTATCCGTGGGGCGCGCAATTACCTTGCCAACCACAGCCGTAGCCGTCAGTAAACGTATGACACTAGGAACAAGCGCCTACGCTAATCTGCGTAAACAATTTGGCGTTGCTATTAGTCAATTTGAAGGCATCCAAAAGCCATTGGCACGTATCGCAGGTCTTACCTATATTATTGATGCGTCACGCATTCAAACGATTCAATCCATTGTTGATGGCAGTAAACCCAGCGTTCCATCGGCAATCCTTAAATACCACTGCACCGAAATGGCAAGACAATGTTTGCTGGATGCAATGGATATTCACGGCGGTAAAGCAGTAATGAAAGGCCCCAGCAATTATGTTGCTGCAGGTTATGAATCCATCCCCGTGGCGATTACGGTAGAAGGCGCAAATATATTGACGCGGAATTTAATGATATTTGGTCAAGGCGCAATCCGTTCGCATCCGCATGTGTTAAGAGAAATGGAACTGGCGCAGGCAGAAGATAGCCAAGCAACCCAGATAGCATTTGATGAAACACTCACCTCACACTTTGGATTTAGTGTACGTAACTTTGCTCGATCACTAGTTATGGGTATCGTACCAAATTCGCTACTAGGCGAATCACCCAGCGAAGACCCCGAAATCAATCGCTACTACCGTGACATCAATCGTTTAAGTAGCGTATTTGCATTAACCGCCGATATTTCTATGCTCGGGTTGGGCGCAAAACTTAAATTTAAAGAAATGCTTTCTGCGCGTTTGGGTGATTTATTAAGCACCCTGTTTTTAGCCAGCATGGTTCTCAAGCAACACAAAGACAATAAATATGCCAGAGACGAATGGCCAATTGTACAATGGGCGCTTGATCATTTATTCCACGAATATCAAATCGCATTTGATGAGTTGATGATGAATTTCCCTAATCGTATCTTGGCAGGCATTTTAAAAACAGCCGCCTTCCCTATCGGCAAACGCTTTAAAGCACCGATGGATGATTTAGAGAAGAAGGTAGTTGAAGCCATCTCTCAAGATTCTGGCGCACGCCAACGCTTAACCGAGGGTTTATACGCAGAAATAGCAGACAACAACCCCGTAGCCGTGGTTAATCAAGTCTTCCTTGATAGTTTGGATATTGCACCGTTGCATCTTAAATTACGTTCTGCAATTAAAGAAAAAATATTGCCTAAATTGGCAGGCATGGCGCTGATTGAAAAAGCGTTATCAGAAAAGTTAATTAGCCAAGGCGAAGCAGACCAGCTAATTGAATTTGATAAAAAGGTGATGGGAGTAATAAATGTGGATGATTTTGATGAATCCGAGCTTGTGCGCGTGCCGTATGAAAAAGAAACAAATGATAATTGATTAAAAGAAGCCAGTTAAACATATGTATTAATTGCTCCAAAAGTGTTCGCATGTTCCCCGCACCCTTCGACTCCGCTCAAGGAGCTACATCTAGGCAGTCCCCTGCGGAGTCGAAGGGTACAGAAATATGGCACTTACTTTTATGCCAATACTTATAAAACAACTAATACAACGTCATATCCACGTAGTCGGAAAATGACGCAAGAAAACCAAGGAGACACATTGAATGTCGACAAAACCAATAAAACAAGTCGCCATATTAGGCGCAGGTGTGATGGGTGCTCAAGTAGCCGCACATTTTGCGAATGCGGGCATACCTGCTTTACTGTTTGATTTACCTGTAGATGGCAATGATGCCAGTGCCACCGCCCGCGCATCAATTAAAGCGTTGGCAAAACAAAAACCAGAACCTTTGGCAATTGCTCATTTGCAAACACTACTAACACCTTGCAACTACGATGATGATTTGGCAAAACTGGGGGGCTGTGATTTAGTCATAGAAGCCATCGCAGAACGCCCTGAGTGGAAAATAGAATTGTATGAAAAAATAATTCCTCACCTTAATGAAAACACCATTTTAGCGACAAACACGTCTGGCATATCCATTGGTTTATTAGCCAAGGATGTACCCGAATCATACAAAGATAAATTCTTAGGCATCCACTTTTTCAATCCACCGCGTTATATGCCATTAGTGGAAATCATCGCCCACGAAGGCACGCGCTCTGATGTGATGGATGATATGGAAACCTTCCTGACCAGCACATTAGGCAAAGGCATTGTACGCGCCAATGATACGGTCAACTTTGTTGCCAATCGCATTGGTGTGTTTTCAATTTTAGTTACGCTTTATCATGCCGAACGCCTTGGGCTTAATTTTGAAACGGTTGACGAACTCACGGGAGCAAAACTCGGCAGACCTAAAAGTGCCACCTTGCGTACCGCTGATATAGTTGGGCTAGATACGCTACGCCACGTAATACAAGGTGTCGTTGATAATTTAAAAGGTGACCCGTGGGCAGATTTATTCAAGATACCAACGTGGCTAGATACACTGGTTGATAATGGTTCTTTAGGCTCAAAAACCAAAATTGGTGTTTATAAAAAAGAAGGCAAAGAGATTCTGGTATTTGAACCCAGTGATGGTTCTTATCGAAAACGTAAAGTTAAAATTCCTAAAAAAGTTGCCAAGGTTTTAAAAGATTTTAAGAACCCAGATCGACTAGCAAACCTACGCGACATTAACGACCCCCACGCTGAGTTTGTATGGGCAATCCACCGTGATGTATTTCATTACTGCGCCCACTTTTTAACCGATATTGCCGATAACGCCCGTGATGTTGATATGGCAATTCGCTGGGGCTTTGGCTGGAAACAAGGGCCGTTTGAAATCTGGCAAAAAGCAGGTTGGTCAAAAATCACGGGCTTGATAAAAGAGGATATTGCCAACGGCAAAACACCTTGCTCCCTGCCCCTACTTGATTGGGTTGGCTCGATTGATGCGATTCACACACCACAGGGATCTTGGTCTAGCAAAGAGCAACAATATAAAGCCCGTTCAACCCTAGCTGTTTATGATCGTCAACGTTGGCCAGAAGCATTGGTGGGCGAACAATCACCTCACTCTCAACAAGACAAAACCCTCTTTGAAAATGATGTCGCACGCTTCTGGTTGGTTGAAGAGGGTATTGGCGTACTAACAATCAAAACCAAATTACACACCATTAGTGATCCGGTACTTGCCAGCATCAATCAAGCCGTGGATCTTGCCGAACAGCAACTCAACGGCATGATTATTTGGAGTCCAGACGATCCGTTTAGCGCAGGTGCTGATCTTAAATCCTTTATGCCAGTGGCGATGAAAAGTATTTTACCTGGTAACAATGGCTTGGAAGAGTTACTCGAACGTTTTCAACACACCCTAATTCGTTTACGCAAATCAAACATTCCCGTTGTCGCAGGCTTATCCGGTTTAGCACTGGGCGGAGGCTGTGAAATGATGATGCAATGTGATCGCGTGGTCGCCGCACATGAAAGCTATGTTGGCTTAGTTGAAGTCGGTGTTGGTCTAATTCCCGCAGGTAGTGGCTGTATGGAACTTGCACGACGCGCCAGTATTGCATCCAAAGGTGATGATGTCTTTGATCACATCAAAAATGCATTTGAAGTGGTCGGCATGGGCAAGGTTGCAACCAGCGCACATCAAGCACGTGCCTTTGGTTTCTTGCGTGACGTTGACACGATTGTAATGAATAAACACGAAGTATTACACGCCGCCATTGCACAGGTAAAAGCACTGGATGCCGCTAATTATAGACCACAAGCCGAGCAAACTATTCGCGCAGGTGGCAGAGCCGCCATTGCCAATATCAAAGCAGCAATGGTGAATATGCATGCAGGTGAATTTATATCGGATTACGATATGAAAATTGGTGAATTTGTTGCCAACGCCTTATGTGGTGGTGATGTAGATGAAGGCACAGAGCTATCTGAAGAATGGTTTTTGCGACTAGAGCGTGAAGGGTTTAGATCGTTGCTTAAAAATATCAAAACGCATAAGCGTGTTAAGCATATGTTGGATACAGGTAAGCCGTTACGGAATTAGTGCCAACAAACAATCTATCCCCTCCCTAACCCTCCCTTGCTAAGTGGGGGAATTAAAAGAAAAAGGAACAACAAATGACTGAACAAGCATACATCGTCGCAGCCCGAAGAACCCCCGTAGGAAAAGCCCCACGAGGTGTTTTCAGCAAAACACGTCCAGATGATTTATTAGTCCACACGATGCAAGGCGCAATTAATGATTGCGGTGGTTTAAACGGTCAACAGGTAGACGATGTAGTCATCGGTTGCGCCATGCCAGAAGGTGAGCAAGGGCTGAATATCGCGCGTATCGTGAGTTTATTAGCAGGCTTACCCGATACTGTACCCGGTTTTACCGTCAACCGCTTTTGCGCATCAGGTTTACAAAGTATCGCCAACGCCGCCGATAAAATACGTTTAGGCGAAGCCGATATTGTGATTGCAGGTGGTGTCGAATCCATGAGCATGGTGCCGATGATGGGCAATAAAATCTCCATGAACCCTGCCATTTTTGAAAATGACGATACGGCGATTGCTTACGGCATGGGCATCACTGCAGAAAACGTCGCAAAACGCTGGAACGTCAGCCGCGAAGCGCAAGATGAATTTGCACTCAATAGTCATTTAAAAGCACTCGCCGCACGTGAAGCGGGGCATTACAATGCAGAAATCCTGCCTTATGAAGTTCGGCATCATCTCGCAGGTGACGATGGCACAGTACGCATCACCACCAAACTGGTTGATACAGATGAAGGTCC
>DQUJ01000012.1 GCA_015662325.1 Leucothrix mucor
ACTTTCTTTATTCTGGTATTTTTAGTCGATTGATAATGATAAACCCTAGAGCAAAATCCCATGACAGATAAACTTGAAGGCACATTTTACCCTAGCGAAAATCCTGGCGCACACGAGCGTCATTTACTTCGTCGTCATAACAATGTGTTATTTGGCGCGCGCCAAACCGAAGTGGATAGTGATTCCCTTCAAGAAAATCAAAAAAAAGATCACGATATTTTGCAACAGTTTATGGTTGATTTTCGTGAGGCTGTAACAAAAGCGGTTGATTTAAAACCCAATGAAGACAGTGAAGTGATTCTGGAAGTTAAAGATTCTTTGGATAAGCTTTACGCAAGTTCTGCTAGTGTTGCGGATGATCAAACTCGCGTGAGAGAATCCATTAAAAAACTGTTGGCTGTGATTATGCAATCCGTCAGAAAAGGCGCAGGTGATGATGCTCACGCCTTGCAGGAGCTTGATCAAGAAGATGCCGCGCGCGAAGCGAATATGGCTTTTTTAGAATCCAAGCTTGCGGCTGATATTTTAGACCCTGATTCACCGATTGATAATGATGATTTGATTCCAACGTTATTATGCGCAGAAAAAGATGATCTGGCATTAGCCACACAGTTATTTGATGAAGAACAAATGACGTATTTATTGAGCGAAAGTGAAGCCTTATTGAATAAGTTAGATAATGAAGGACAGGATGTAAAACAAGCGGCAGAAAACTTTGTGTTTATGGAAGGCTATATGGTTTATCTGAAGGATCAGAAAACATAACGCATTTTTTGTAAATTCTTACAAATCTATCTTGATAAGTAGCTGTTCAATAAATACATCCATCGGTGGAAAATCAAGCTTTGCTTCGCGTTGCTTCTTGCCCCACATCGGCTCAGGGTAGAAACTGTCTTCTTTGTAACGTGCCATAATATGCCAATGCACCTGTGGTACGTAGTTGGCAAAAGAGGCGATATTGATTTTTTCGGGTTTAAAATAATCGAGCATTTCACATTCGATTAAATCGAGTAAAGACCAGATTTGTTGTTTAGTTTCTACGTCACAATCGCTCATTTCTTTGACTGTTTTTTGCGCGAATATCTTTAACCAGGGGATTTCTGAATCTTCAATTTCTATGCGGATATGATCGTTTTGATAAATAGAAGACATGATAGGCTTTCCTTTTATAACGGTGCTATATATAACGGTACGATGATGCTACTACAACTGCCAATCAATTGGCTGTAATTGAAACTCTTGTAAAAACTGGTTTGTTTTAGAAAACGGTTTGCTCCCAAAAAAACCACGGTAAGCAGAGAGTGGTGAAGGGTGAACTGATTTTATAATACGGTGTTTTTGCATATCAATAAGCGCTTGTTTTTTGTGTGCATTAGCGCCCCAAAGTATAAATACCACGTGTTCTTTTTTATCGTTGATGGTTTTTATAATGGTATCTGTAAACGTTTCCCAGCCTTTACCTTGGTGCGAATTAGCATTGCCGTGTTCTACCGTGAGTGCGGTGTTTAATAGCAAAACACCTTGATCTGCCCAGCGTTGTAAACAACCTGTATGGCTGTTATCAATGTTTAAATCGTCCATTAGTTCTTTATTGATATTAAGTAATGATTTTGGCAAGGGCTTAACTTCGGGCATTACCGAAAAACAAAGACCGTGTGCGTGACCTTCTGTGGGATAAGGGTCTTGCCCAATGATAACAACTTTAAGTGTTTCAAACGGCATACTATTGAATGCGTTAAACCAAAGGGATGCAGGGGGTAAAATTGTTTTACCGTTTGCTTTTTCATCCATTAAGAACTGGTTGAGTTGTGCCATGTAAGGCTTTTCGAATTCATCCCCTATTTGGGTTAGCCAACTGGCTTCTAATTTTATATCAGTCATCATAGATGATATAAAATTGTATAGTAATCTGGCTTGATGCTGAATTGTTTTTTAACGCAAGGCGCAGAGAACCTACTGACGTTTTAAAAGACTTTGTTCGTCATATCTATCTTTGTGCAAAGTGCTTTAAGCCATCTCTCCCTAAGTAGGGAGAGAGCTGGAGAGAGGGTAGAAATTATGGCACAACTGTAATGCTCGCGCGCCCCGCACCGTTGTGACCATAACCATCATGGACACCGTACCAAAATTCATCTTTCCCAGTAAAGCCAGCTACGGGTGTGTAACGTACTTTACCGTTTACTTTGGTAGTTGTGCCATGTGCGCCAGAATCTACCTGATCAAGAATAAGGGTGTCGCCATCGGGATCAGAATCATTCGCTAATACATCAATCATAATAAATTGACCTTTTTTAACGGTGATACTTTCATTTGCAATCACGGGCCAGCGAGTATGTGTTGTGTCTGTAGGGCTGGTGGTTGCAACGGTAACCGTGGTGGTGTCGGTATGATTAGGGCTTAATGATCGACCGTCTGTAATCGTATAGCTAAAGGTAATACTGCCTACATGACCTTGTGGGTCAAAACGAAGATGTTTTCTTCGTGATGCAGGTGATGGACCACTGATAGACACTTCTGTCACAACGCCATAGTCAGGCTGGGTAAAACTTAAAATTCGAATAGGGTTGCCATCAGGGTCACTATCATTGAGCAATACATCGATATTAATGGGTGTATCAGATGTGGTTGTAGGCGCATCTTCAGCCGCATTAGGGGGTCTATTTGCACGTGATATGGTAATTGTAACTGTCGCCGTTGACGTTTTGCCATGAGTATCGGTGACAGTGTAGTTAAACGTATCAACACCTGAAAAACTACCCCGAGGAGTGTATTGAATTGTATTTGCGTGTGCTCCTGTTAAAAAAGGCCCTAATCTTGCTATGCCGTGCTGTGGTCGTGTTACATGAGAAATTGTTAAATTATCACCATCAGGGTCAGTGTCATTTTGTAATACATCAAGGTATACATTCGAACCTGGGCGTATATTTATATGTTTTGATACTATGTCATCTACGGCTATAGGTGCTTGATTCTGTGGAGTAACAGGGAATGCAAGGCTATATTCAACCGAACGTGCGTTAGAATTGGACTGTGGTAATGAAAATAACTCATTCCAATTTGTATCCAGATTACTAAAAGTAAATGCTAATTTATTAGTCAGATTATTCATCGCTGTTTTAGGTATTCCAATTTCCCAATTGTTTAAGCGTTTTGCTTTGAGGATTCTTGAACTACCGTATTTCCAGCTCCACTGATGTTGATTACGACTTGTGAATTGATTGAACAATCGGTTCTCAATCATGTAATCTGCAGCACTGCGACCAAGAGAAAAGCCTGTTTGCGCATTGTTATCCGAATCAATAAAAAGTTGTTGGTTATTGTTTATTAATGTATTGGTGGTAATCAATATGTAAACATAATGATCATCATCGGTGACTTTCATGGTGCCATTGCTAGTACGAGTTAGGGGCGCAATCGTTGCCCAGTCATCATCTCGTCCATCAACGCTAATACCGGTAGATGAAGGGATGTCTTTCACAATTACATGACGGTGTTTAGTCGCGCTAACACCGTTACTATCAGTAACCGAATAACGAATGCTACAGTTTTGGCACGGGATTGAGGTGTCAATCGTGTTATGTGCAATAACGTTTGACGATATATCACCATCTTCTATATC
>DQUJ01000231.1 GCA_015662325.1 Leucothrix mucor
ACTCAACTGTGTAAAGTGCGATCATAATGAACCAATTGATATTTGGTGAATCATAAAAACATGCCTATTATAAAAAGTGAATTCAAACCCGCCTGGGGGCTTTCTAACCCGCATTTACAAACGCTTTGGGCTACTTTTTTTCGGACTCGTTTTAGTGCTAACGCCAATTCCTTGCCTGAAGTTGATCTAAACAATAAACGACTGGAATTAGAAGATGGTGATTTTCTTGATTTAGTCACGACCAATATCAGAAATAAGCCGATCGTTATTTTACTTCATGGGCTTGAAGGCTCGATAGAATCACCTTACGCAAAACCACTTATTAAACAATTAGACAATGCCGGCTATGGTGTTTGTTTTGTGCATTTTCGTGGTTGCAGTGATGAGATCAATCGCCTGCCTCGCAGTTATCACAGCGGCGACACACAAGATTTACAGCAGGTTGTAGATCATTTGCAGACACAATATAAGCAAGGTGTTTTTGCGGTAATTGGTTTTTCACTGGGTGGTAATGTAGTCCTTAAATGGCTGGGCGAACAACAGGATGATGCGCCTGTCACAACGGGGATTGCTGTTTCTGTTCCTTTTCAACTGGAACACGCAGGTGATCGTTTGGAAAAAAGCTTTTCACGCGTTTATCAAAAGCACTTAATTTCTAGTTGCCAGAAAAAATACAAACAAAAATTTGTCGATAAGCCCTCCCCATTAACAGTGGATGTAGACCAACTAAATACCTTCTATAGTTTCGATGATAAAATCACAGCACCTTTACATGGGTTTACCGATGCAGATGATTATTACCAACAATGCAGTAGTCGCCAGTTTTTAAAGCATATTCAAAAACCCACACTTATTTTGCATTCTAAAGATGATCCTTTTATGTGGGAACGCACAGTTCCTGATGAAAATGAATTATCGCTATCGGTTGAATTAGAGCTTTCTGATTCCGGTGGTCATGTGGGATTTGTCGGTGGGAAACATTTGTTTAATGTTGAATACTGGGTGGATAAAAGAATTATTCAGTGGTTAAAATCGATGTAATCATCCAGCGCATTCATCTTTTGCTCCATGCCTGCGTTATTTCCGTACTCGAAATAGTCACATATTTCACTATATGCTCCTACTTCTCCGTGCGAAAATGCCTTGTCTTGAAACAAAACCTAAACCCGCTGAATAATCACTAATTAATGCCTAAACCTAAAAAACAAAAACTAAAATCCCCACTACCCATGCGACAGGGTGTATCTGCCAGTCGCGTCTGGCTACCTAAGGATATTGAAGGAAGTTGGAAGACAGTTCTTGATTTCTTAATTGGACGTTTCCCTTTTATAAGCCCTGAAATTATCCAAGGTCGTATGGCTCGCGGTGATATCGTAAATGAAGTTGGCAAGCCTTTTAATAAGAATACGCCATATCAAAGCGAAATGTTTTTATTTTATTACCGCGAAATTCCCGACGAACCTGAAATCCCTTTCAAAGAAAAAATACTGTTTAAAAATGATGATTTTATCGTCGTTGATAAACCGCACTTTATTCCAGTAACACCGACGGGCCGCTATGTTAAAGAAAGTTTATTAGCACGTTTAAAACATCATTTTCAAATAGAAGAAATCAGCCCGATCCATCGACTCGATCGCGAAACAGCAGGCATTGTGATGTTTACGTGTAATACGGAAGTGCGTGGGGCGTATCAAAGTTTATTTCAGAAACAAGAAGTGGATAAAACCTATGAGGCTATTGCACTCGTTACAACCCCAGATACTTTAAAGTTCCCGCTTAGACATAGAAGTCGAATAGTAAAAAGTGATCCTTTTTTTATTATGAAAGAAGTTGAGGTTGAAAGTGAGGATGAAATTAACTCTGAAACGACGATTGAAATACTGGAAACCAAAGGTGATTTAACTAAATTTCAACTTAAACCCATCACCGGTAAACAGCATCAGCTACGCGTACACATGATGTCGTTAGGGATGCCTATTTTAAATGATCCATTTTATCCAAAGCTATTACCGTGTAAAGGCGAGGATTATTCTAGTCCGTTACAATTATTGGCCAAGTCAATTGCGTTTATTGATCCAATTACAGGAGAGAAGCGGTATTTTGAAAGTGAGCAAAATCTGACGCTTCCCACCTAAATAGCATCCATAATTAAAAAGTGGGCCGTTTAAAAAAGGTAATTACATACCCAGAATAGCTGGATTATTTATTACAAAGAGGCTCGCGATAAACACCAACCAAAGCAATGAACCTAGAACGATCCAAATTATATTTGC
>DQUJ01000260.1 GCA_015662325.1 Leucothrix mucor
CAAAAATAGGGTTCTTCTGCGCGTAAATACGATTCAATTTCTTGTGGGGTTAATTTTCTAAAATCTACATGAAAGGGAACGAGATCTAATTGGTATGAATCATCGCTAGTGTCGTATAAGCATAAACCTGTTAAAAAACTAACACGTTGCCCTGAGCTTTCGGTGAGTTGCTTTATCGCGTTTTCATGATTACCGGGTTTTCCTCGAATAATGCCGTTGAGTACAGAGCATTGATCGGATGAAATAATTAATGCGTTTTTTTCTGATGTTTTTTCTGCAACTGCCTGTGCTTTTTCGAGTGATAAGCGTAATACGTAATCTTCCGGTGATTCATTCTCTAAGGGGGTTTCATCTATTTCTGGTTTATCTACAGTAAAGGGTAGATTAAAACGTTCGAGTAAATCTTTTCTAAAAGGGGAGGTAGAGCCTAATATTAAGGTTTGCATAGCTTGAAATAGACAAATGAGGAAAGGGGGGCGAAGATTGTACCGAATAATATCAATGGGAGACAAGAAGCGAATTAACTATTTTATGTTGAAATGAGGGGGGTTTAAGGATAAATTCTTTAAATAAGGCTTTACATAGCGGGTTTAAGTTTTTACAATTCCGCTCTTGTGTTAATGATGGCGTGAACGAGCGTAAATAAGCATGAAATATCAGCGTTTACCACGTGAGATTGATCCGTATCGTTTAGTCGAACAGGGTCGAGAGCTTGTAGGGCGTTTGCCCGTTACTGATTTTTCACGTTTGCAAGATATGCTTTTTTACAAAACAGCAGATGACCGAAAACGCGATAAAACAGCGCTTAACGTTACGTTAGTGTTTGATCGCACCGAAACAGGTTTGCCTATGGTAAAAGGCAAGATCGAATGTGATCTTGATCTGCATTGTCAACGCTGTTTAAAGGCGGTTAACATGCCTTTTGAAACGGACTTAGCGGTTGTTTTTGTAACGACTGATGTTCAGGCAGAAACCTTACAAGAAGGTTTTGACACATGGTTAGTAGAAGATAATAACTTGTTTTTACAAGACTTTATCGAAGATGAAATTTTGTTGGCATTACCTATTGTGGTCTCACATGAAAAATGCCAACCCGCTCGTGAATTGATCGAGGCGTTGCCAGAAGATGCGGTTGCTGATGGTAGTGAAGATAAGCAGGAAAAGGAAAACCCTTTTGCGGCATTGAAAGATTTAAAATTGAAATAGTAAATACTTTTAGTGGGTGTTTGCTATTACCAGATAAACCAAATTAAAGACATTAACGGAGAAATCCCATGGCAGTTCCAAAGAGTAAAATTACACGTTCAAGACGTGGTCAGCGTCGTTCACACGATTCGATTGCATCACCTACATTATCTGTAGATGCAGTTTCAGGTGAGACTCACATTCGTCATCAAATGACACCCGATGGGTTTTATCGTGGTCGTCAGGTGATTGCACCTGCTGATGTTTACGAAGATGATGAAGATGATGAGTAAACTGTTACGTTTGTTGTAACATTAAGTCATACAGAGAATCGCGGGTTTACCCCGCGATTTTTGTTATGGGTGTTTGCTTTATAGAGACCTTTGTACGAAAGATCTTATAGGGTAAACTAGGGTTTCTTAGGAGGAGTGATTAGCAATATGAGTTCTTTGTCTGGTTCTTTGAATAACTCTTTATATAGCATCGCTTTAGATACCATGAGTGGCGACAATGGTTTGCAAGCTGTTGTGCCTGCCGCGCTCGATTCCTTAGACACGCACCTCGATATTCGCCTCATTCTAGTCGGGGATGAACAACAATTAAAACAAGAACTTGCCACTTATCAAGGCAAACATAAACAAACATCAAGCCAACGTTTAATTATTCAGCATTCATCCCAAGTGGTGTTAATGGATGATAAACCTGCATTAGCATTACGTGGCAAAAAAGATTCGTCGATGCGTGTGGCGATTAATCTGGTTAAAAGTGGCGAAGCCGATGCAACCGTTAGCGCAGGTAACACAGGCGCGTTAATGTCAACCGGGCGCTTTGTGTTGCGCATGTTGCCAGGGATAGATCGCCCCGCCATTTGTACCACGCTTCCTTCCACCCAAGGGCATACTTATATGCTGGATTTGGGTGCAAACATAGATTCTTCTGCCGAGCATTTGTATCAATTTGCAGTGATGGGAACAGAGCTGGCGCGCGCGATTGATGGTAATCAGAGCCCGCGTTTAGGTTTGCTTAATGTCGGTCAAGAAGACATGAAAGGTAACGAGCAAGTGCAAGCAGCACACGAGCTAATTAGTGGGGGTGATTTTAATTACATTGGCTTTGTAGAAGGCGATGATATTTTCCACGGCGATGTAGATGTCATTGTGTGTGATGGTTTTGTGGGTAATGTCGCATTAAAAAGTTCCGAAGGGGTCGCTAAGATGCTATCCCAAGAGCTTAAAAATGGTTACACTAAGAACATACTAACAAAGTTAGCGGCACTTATTTCCCTTCCTGTTCTCAAGGCATTTCGACATCGTTTTGATCATAGGCGTTATAATGGCGCGAGTTTACTGGGCTTAAAAGGCATTGTGATTAAAAGCCACGGCAGTGCAGATCGTTTAGCATTTGCCAATGCGATTAATATTGCGCGTAAAGCAGTCATTGAAAAAGTGCCTAATAAGATAGAAACGCACCTAGAAAAACTGATGGAAAACAAATGAGTACAGAAATATTTTCACGCATCACTGGAACGGGTAGTTACTTACCCGAAAAAATAGTGACTAACCACGATTTGGAAAAAATGGTGGATACGACGGATGAGTGGATTATTGAACGTACTGGAATAAAAAAACGCCATATTGCAGAAGAGAATCAATCGACCTGTGATCTTGCAGAAGTGGCTGTAAAAAATGCACTTGAAATGTCGGGTAAAACTCCCGAAGATATTGATCTTATCGTTTTCGCAACAACCACACCTGATCTTATTTTTCCAAGTACGGCTTGTTTGTTACAAAAAAAATTAGGTATTAAACCGGGTGCAACGGCATTTGATGTACAAGCTGTATGTACAGGGTTTGTGTATGCACTGGGTATTGCCGATAAATTTATTAAAAGTGGTTCGCACAAATGTGCGTTGGTTATTGGTGCAGAAACACTCTCTAATATTATTGATTGGACAGACCGTTCTACCTGTATTCTATTCGCCGATGGCGCGGGTGCAGTGGTGTTAGAGGCCAGTGAAGAAGCGGGTATTTTGTCAACGCATTTACATGCTGATGGTAATTATGAAGACTTGTTGAAGACAGAAGCAGGTGTTTCTAGAAATAAAGAACTGCTTCATTCGGGCGGTGCGTTTGTGAAAATGCGCGGAAATGAAGTGTTTAAAATGGCGGTAAACACGCTGGGGCGTATTGTTGATGAAACCTTAGCGCATAATAATTTAGAGAAATTTGATATTGATTGGCTAGTACCACATCAAGCGAATATTCGAATTATAAAAGCCACGGCTAAAAAATTAAAAATGTCGATGGATAATGTCGTGGTTACGGTTGATCAACACGGCAATACTTCGGCAGCCTCTATTCCATTAGCGTTGGATACCGCAGTAAGAGACGGTCGTATTAAACGCGGCGAAACTTTGTTGTTAGAAGGTTTTGGTGGTGGATTTACGTGGGGTTCGGCTTTAATTAAA
>DQUJ01000228.1 GCA_015662325.1 Leucothrix mucor
AAATAACGTAAAGCGCTTCTTCACCCTCTTCGAAATATTCATGTGCCTGCATTAAATTTGCCTGCAATGAGATCGGTGATAATTGCAATCGTTTTGCGGGCATTTCTAATAGATTTATCTCTGTTTCTTGATCATCAACTAATATTTGATCATCTGATTCATCATTCTTTTCAGCACGTTCAGTTTGTATATATTTAGCAAGTTCTGTGACTGGCATTAAACTGGCTATTTTTCCCTCTTCATCATTGATGATGACCCAGTTATTATCACTCTCAATCAATGATTGAGCTTTTTCATTGGTAATTGTCGGTTGATGCCGTTCAAATTTATTATCCAATACACTAGCGACACCCACCGCATGCAATACCTGTGATACAGGATGGGAGGAATAATCCAAACCATTGGAACGTAACATAGACACAAACAGTGATTGTTTGTTGAACACTTCACTCGCAGTCAATTGTGCAATAACGATGACTAACATGCCGGGCATGATAATGCCGGGATTATAGGTTAGCTCCATGATTGCAGTTAAGGCAGCGAGCGGTGCTTGTAAACTCGCGCCCATCATCGCACCCATTCCTAACAATGCATAAAAGGCAATATGAGACGCTTGAGAACCACTGCCATAGACACTATCTGCGATATAACCGATCGCGCCACCCAGTGTTGCGCCAATAAATAATGCAGGCCCTATCATCCCCCCCGGAACACCTAAACCGACGCTAACACTGGTGGCTAACAGTTTTAGAAACGCCAGTGCCAAAATTGAACCCAACGTAAACTGCCCCAGTAACGTCATATTGACGGAATCATAACCGATACCGAGCACCTCTGGCTGGATCAGCGCAATCAAACCAACGATAAAACCTGCCAGCAAAATACGCCACCATATTTCAATTGCTTGGGTTTTAACCGCTATAAAATTTAGGGTGTGATTAAACAACGCCGCACAAGCACCAACAACGACACCTAATATCAACACAACGGGTAATTCGATAAACTTAAATGCCTCTAAAGCTGGCGTAATAAATGCGGGTTCACTGCCTAATACTGAATTGGATAATGCGGTTGCCACCACTGCCGCTAACATCACAGGAATAAAACTATGCAGCGTGTATTCCATCATAATCACTTCTAGTGCAAATATAACGCCCGCTAACGGTGTATTAAATGAAGCGGCAATACCTGCCGCCGCACCGCTGGCAACTAAAGTACGAATACTATTATTCGGCAGCTTTAATAAATCACCAAACAAACTCGCGGCACTTGCGCCCAAATGCACATGTGGCCCTTCTCGACCCACAGAATGCCCGCCAATAATCGCAATCGCTGCTCCAAAGAACTGGAGAAAGAATTCCCGCACGGTTAAATGGCCTTGGTGATACGCCATGCGTTTCATCACGCGTGCCACGCCTAATACACGAATACCTTTTGAGTATTTATAAAAAAGTAACGCTAATAAAATACTGGCAATAACAGGAAATAAAAAATGCAATAATGAAGTCAGGTCTTCATAGTTTTCAGAACCTGTGCCGGGTAATAAAGCATCTTGGGTGTTTTCAACCAAAAGTCGAAAAAGGACGATCACACCACCCGCAAGAAAGCCTGTGACTAAACCAAAAAAAGCCAAAGGTATGAGCGCATCCGTTCGTGCTAAACGAAATTGAGTCGCTTCCATCCATTGGTGAATTTTATTCATTTTTTGCATTGGTTTTTTTTTGCATGCTTATTACTCTAAGGTCTCACTCTGTGAAAGTACTTTATTCAAATAAGATACAAGATTTTAACATCAATTTCTGTCAAAATATTAAACCTAATCAATAGAATGTCTATCATGTCATCAAACCAAGCCACACAACAAGTGACAAGCCAACACCCTACTTTTACACGTATGGCATGTCCTGACTGTGACCTTTTGCAAACCTTACCGATGCTCTCTATTAATGAAAGTGCAAAGTGTATACGCTGTGATGCCACACTGTTTAAAAACAAGAAGAACTCGGTTGATAGGAGCCTCGCGTTTGCAATTACAGGGCTTATTCTATTTGTTCTTGCCAACCTATTCCCATTAATTTCATTAAAGGCCATGGGGGTTACACAAGATGGTACTTTATTGTCCACAGCAGTTTCATTAGTACAAGCAGAAAGACCCTTACTAGGCATTTTGATTTTTCTCACCACTATTTTCTTTCCCGCATTTACATTAATTGGAACGATTACCATTTTAATTCAGGTAAAAACGGATCGTTTAAATACAATGACTGCCCCCTTGTTTCGTTTTTTACACAGTACCGACGCGTGGAGTATGTTAGAAATTTTCATGCTAGCCGTACTGGTTGCAGTCGTAAAATTGGGAGATTTAGCCGATGTTATTTTTGGCATTTCACTGTTTGCATTTTGTTTATTGATATTGGCACTCACCTTGCTGAGTTATTCACTGAACCCGCATGATGTGTGGAATAAATTGAGAGATTCCGAGGGGTGTAGAATATGACAAGCATAACAAAAGCTACAACCTCCTCGACATCAACGACATCAAAAACAGCACTGGAAGAAAATCTTATTTCGTGTCATTTTTGCCATACTTTATGTCAGTTACCCGACGTTAGCGACAATAAGAAACAAGAAGAAAATATAAAAAAAACGGAATTACGCTGTCCTTGTTGTCAATCTGTTATCCATTCAAGAATCCCAAACAGCCTGAGTAGAACATGGGCATTATTGATCGCGGCTATTATTTTATATATTCCCGCTAATACCTTACCCATTATGACCGTGGTTTTATGGGGTGATGGTCAGCCCGACACCATCATCAGCGGGGTTGTACATTTACTTAATGGTGGCATGTGGCCATTAGCGTTAGTAATCTTTATTGCAAGTATCTTTATTCCGATCCTCAAATTATTTATACTCACAGGCTTAATGATCAGCATTCATTTTAAAATACGCTGGAAACCAAAAGACCGTACCCTGTTGTATCGTATAACAGAATTTGTCGGCCGATGGTCGATGGTCGATATTTTTGTCATTGGTATTTTGGTGACTCTGGTACAATTCGGCAATACTGCAAGTATCAGCCCTGGTTTGGGTTCGTTATCATTTGCGGCAGTGGTTATACTCACCATGTTTGCGGCGCATACGTTTGATCCGCGTTTGATATGGGATGCTATCCAAGATAAACCGATACAAGATAAACAGATGAATCAGCAAGCAGATAAAGAAAACAATACAGAGAAAATGGGCTAAGAGACGACAACAAACGCATGACAAATCAAGAATACCCTACGGCGCAGATCAGCCCTAAATCGCGCCTCTCACTTATTTGGATTATCCCCATCACGGCGGCCTTAATCGGTGGCTGGTTAGTGTTCAAATATTACAGCGAACGTGGCACATTTATCACTATTACCTTCGATCAAGCCTCTGGCATCGAAGCGAAAAAAACACCGATTCGCTATAAAAATGTCGAGATAGGAAAAGTCCGCAAACTGCGTCTGAGCTCCGATCTTACTAAAGCCAAAGTCACCGCCGAAATTTACCCCGAAATGGCAGAACATCTTAGTGCCAACACCCGTTTTTGGGTGGTTAAACCACGCCTTACTTTTCAAGGAATTAGTGGTTTAGACACGCTACTTTCGGGTGTTTACATCGGCATGGACCCAGGTGAATTATTAAATGATGAAGACAAACCCGATGATCTACAAAACGAATACTCAGGGCTGGCTACTCCGCCTACCATAACCACTGGCGAAAAAGGAACTGCATTAACTTTAAATACAAATAATCTAGGTTCTTTAGATGTAGGTTCGCCCCTTTATTACCATAAGATCAATGTCGGTGAAGTCACGGGTTATCGACTCAATAAAGAAAACGACAGTGTCGATATTTCTATTTATGTTCATTCCCCCTACCACGAAAAAATCAAAACCAATTCACGTTTTTGGAATGTTAGCGGGCTAGAACTGGAACTGACGGCTGGCGGCGTGACAGCTCGTTTAGAGTCACTCACATCCTTGCTGATTGGAGGTATTGCCTTTGATACACCCGATGATGAATTTGGACACGAATTAAATGATTCTAATATTAAATTTACACTTTATGATTCATTCAAATTAGCCGACGATGATACCCAACACATTAATAAACTCTTTTATGTAATGTATTTTGAAGATACCTTACACGGTTTAAGTAAAGATTCTGTCATCGAATACGGTGGTGTAAAAATAGGTAAAGTAGAAAATATTTTGCTCGAATCTTCCGATGAAAGTACCCGTATAAAAACACTCGTAAAGGCGTCTTTCCGTATTGATAGTTTTTCACCGCTTGGCGACAAAGAAGAAGCCGAACAAACAATTAAAAACTTAGTAAGTGATGGCTTACAAGCACAGTTAACCGTCGATAGTTTAATCACGGGTGCGCAATACATCTCACTTAACATGGCGAAGAATTCCAGCAAAAACAAAAAAACAACTGAGGTATTTGCATTGATGCCTACCAGTATGCGCCATGCCGCTGTTTTTCCCACTAAAAACGCTCAAATGACCTTATTAAATTTTGATGCAGGAGAAATCACCGCGGAATTAAATAAAGCCATTTCTAGCGTAACGGCACTGATCAATTCTAAAGATGTAAAGAAAACAATTAAAGGACTCGCATCTACCGCAGAAAGCATCAGCAAAATCACCAATAAACTTAATAATAAAGGTTTCTCTGGCGAACTTGTAAAAACCCTCACAGCGGCACAGAAAACCACGGCTGAAATCAGCCTATTAATGCAAGATACACGTCAAACGATGCGCACTATTACTAACGTTAGTAATAAATTGCAAAAAGATGCCAGCGTCACCATGCGTACGATTAGCAATGTCAGTAACAAGTTACAAAAAGATGCCAGTCATACAATGAAAACGGTTAATAATGTGAGTAATAAATTACAGCGTGATACCAGTAAAACATTGGCAACACTCAATAAAGGCTTAAAAAGCACGCTCAGCGAAGACTCTGCATTGCAATATAAAGTACAACAATTACTCAATGAGTTAAGCGAAGCTTCCAATTCATTTTCTGTGTTAGCAGACACGATTCAACGCAAACCAAATTCGGTTATTTTTGGCAAGTAATCTATTATCCTAATTCTGGCAATAACAATGAAACATACATTACAGTGGCTATTTTCTATTAGTTTAATCGTGGGTTTAAGCGCCTGCGGTGGCACCTCTATGACCTTAGGAAACGCCGGAAAGAATCTAGGAGGCACACGTTTTTATTCATTAACTTCGTTATCTCCTACTGCTACAAACAACAGTACAAAACGTATCGGCGTGGGGCCTTTATCCATCCCGCGCTTATTAAATCGCCCGCAAATTATCACGCGTAAAAACAATACTGAAATTGATATGGCAGAGATGCATCAATGGGGCGGGTCATATAAAGAAGAACTCATGCAAGTGATGATTGATAACTTATCGACATTACTTAAAACCGAAAATATCGAAGAATACCCGTGGAAGTTCTCGTTTAAGCCGCATTATCAAGTACGCATTGATATCGAACGATTCGATGGTCAAATAGGTAAAAATGTCATCTTAAAAGCGCGCTGGCGCTTACTTAATAACAATAAAGAAGTACTGGTGAAACGTGCCTTTATCACAACAGCTGTTGCAGGTAATAGTTATAACCATTACGTTAAAGCACAAAGTGAAACACTTGCTATTTTTAGTCGGAAAATTGCGGATGAAATTCATAAGCGTTAATTTTGTTAACCTAAGTTCTCATAACACATGAGCAATATTCTCATCAGCGCCTGCTTATTAGGGAAACCCGTACGTTACGATAGCAAACATTCATTAATAGAACACCCGCTAATCAAACAGTGGCAACAGCAAAACCGTTTAATCCCACTTTGCCCCGAAGTTGAAGGGGGTTTACCCATTCCACGTGCACCTGCTGAAATTATCAACGCATCCCTTATCCTTAATACTAACAATCAAGATGTGACGCACGCCTTTATTTTGGGTGCGCAAAAAACATTACAAGCCGTAAAAGATAATCACTGTACTGTCGCCATCCTAACGGAAAGAAGCCCTTCTTGCGGCAGCCATGAGATATACGATGGTCACTTTAGCCGAACCATAAAGAGGGGAATGGGGGTAACTACTCAGCTTTTAAAAGACAATGGTATTGAGGTATTTAATCAATATGAAATTGAAGCAGTAGAAG
>DQUJ01000250.1 GCA_015662325.1 Leucothrix mucor
GACCTTTTAAAAATCATAATAATGAGACGTATTAATAGTTCTAAAGACTTAAAATTCTTTAAAAGCGCTATTTTAACGCAAAGAGCGCTGAGTTTTTCGCAGAGAACTGCGCAGTTCTTTATTGTTTTTTCTCTGCAGTACTCTGCGTAAACCTCTGTGCTCTCTGCGTTAATAATTATTATTCTATCACATTATATTTTGGTGAGATAAAAATATAACACATTGAACTACATGCCTTCTATTACTCATACTCTAATCATTCAGAAACAATTGTATCCCACTGCTGACAGGCTGGACAGCGCCACAAATAGTCGTGTAATTTATAGCCGCAATGTTCACAAGAAAACCGTGGTAAACCTTGTAAATAATTAACTAAGGACTGATTTGTTAATTGTAATCCTTTCTCGGTACTTATACTTCCCTGCTGGCTATTCAAATAGTCAGTGACTTTGTGAATGGATTCTATATTTAGTTTTTTAGTTTCAAGCTCTGATTCAATTAACCCATCAATCTTGCCGCTTGATCCATATTGATTGGCTAATTTCACGATAACCTCAAATACCGAACTCTCTTTATTCTTTTTATACAGTTTTAATAATTCATCCTGTAAATATGAAATATCCCCAGCTTCATTTGCCGCGCTTTCTAGCTTTTTTAGCAACATACTTAACAATCGACTATCTTGCGTAATTGCACTTAGATAATGCTTAATTGCCTTTTTATAGTGTTTTTGGTGAAACGTAACATCCCCTTGCAAGGTCATCAGACGGGTAGATTTTTTATGTACCGCCTGTGCTTCCTTCATCAGTTTTTCAACTTCGTGAAGATTTCCTTGGTGCAGTGCATCATCCGCTAGTTCACAATAATAATGAGCGATCAATACCTTATTATCATGGCTATTATTTTTATCGGCTTTGTCATTCGTCGTATTTTTCGAGATGTATTTATTATTATATTGATTAACACAATCGGTTGCTTCAATCGCTTTTTTCCATTCTCGTGTTTGCTCATAAATATTGCGCAATGAACCACACACAACCGCTTTACTCACTGTTTTATTGCTGGAAGGATTATCCAGTAATTCTTGAAAAACACTTTCGGCACGATCTAACATGCCTGCCGCAAAAAAATCCTCGCCCAATGAAAACATAGCGGTTTCTTTTTGTTTCGGGTTTAGGTTAGAACGTGCGATTAAGTTTTGATGCACTTTTAAGGCGCGATCAACTTCACCTCTACTACGAAACATATTGCCCAGTAATTGGTATGTTTCAACGGTATATTCATCAATATCGGGATAATTTAGAAAGACTTCCAGTGCTTTATCAGGTTGTTCACTGAGTAAATAGTTAACGCCCGTAACGAATTGATCCGATAGTTGGCATTGTTGTTGTTGCTCTTTAAAAAAATGCTTACGTGCCGCACGCCAACCAGAATAGAAGGCAATGGGCAGTAATAAGAATAAGATTTCTACCACGCTGATACCACGTTATTTAAAGAGTCTTTAAATGAGACCTTTGCACGAAAGATATGACGAATTAAAAATGCTTAAATTCTCCCTGATTTCCATAAGAATTCAGAAATAGCCCTGCTATTACCCTCTTTTTAAGAAAAACAGGAGAATTACGCTATTCTTACTCTCGTGCAAAGGTCTCTAAATGTTAGATAAAAACGAAGATTAATCCTGAATCGGGTAATCATCTTTCGAGGTATTCACACGATCACGTAGCTCTTTTCCCGGTTTGAAATGGGGAACAAATTTAGAGGTCAAATCAACTGTTTCGCCCGTTTTAGGGTTTCGTCCACGGCGTGCTTTACGATGGTGCAATGAAAAGCTACCAAAGCCTCTGATTTCTATTCTTTCTCCACTGGTTAAAGTATCACTCATTTGATCTAGCAGTAACTTAACAGACAACTCAATATCTCGGCTACTTAAATGACTTTGTTTTCTGGATAGAATATCTATTATTTCTGATTTTGTCATATTGTGTTTTTCTCCCGGCGCTCGCAACACCGTATTCAAATAATTAGTTCTTATGAAAAAATTGAACTATGAAACTAATATCGTACTGGCTTATTATTATTATTTTCTTATTATTATCTCCATTCAGTGTACTACTTGTTTATAGGGAATAAAAGTCTAACTTCTCTATTAAATGCATGAAAACCATAAAAAAAGCCGATGATTTGTAAAAATCATCGGCTTTCAAAAAAACAAGCTTAAATTTAGATTAAATACTAAGCATTTACTTGTTGTCTAATTGATCCTTAAATAAATCACCTAAGGTTCCAGTTCCTGAAGCAGAACCGCTGTACTCTTTCATAACTTCAGCTTCTTCAGCATAATCTTTCGCCTTAATAGACAAGTTAATTGCGCGGGTTTTACGATCAACACCCATAAACTTCGCTTCAACTTCATCGCCTACCGTTAACACGGTGCTAGCATCTTCAACACGATCACGCGAGATTTCAGATGCACGCAGCACGCCTTCAATATTATCGCCAAGATCAATCTTAGCCATCTTAGGCGTTACTTCTATCACGGTACCTTTAACGATACTGCCTTTTTCGCTCTTAGCAATAAAGAGTGAGAATGGATCTTGATCTAGCTGTTTGATTCCCAATGAAATACGCTCGCGCTCAGGATCAACCGCTAGAATAACGGCATCAAGCTCATCGCCTTTCTTAAAGTCGCGAACCGCTTCTTCACCAGGAAGTGCCCAAGAAATATCTGATAAGTGAATCAAACCATCAATTCCACCATCAAGACCGATAAAGATACCAAAATCAGTGATTGATTTGATCTTACCTTTAACCTTGTCACCTTTTGCGCCAGTCTTAGCAAACTCATCCCAAGGATTCGCTTTACATTGCTTCATACCTAAGGAGATACGACGACGATCTGCATCAATATCAAGAATGATTACTTCAACTTCGTCACCTAATGTAACGACTTTAGCAGGATTAACGTTTTTGTTAGTCCAATCCATTTCAGATACGTGAACCAAGCCTTCAACACCGTCTTCAATTTCTACGAAACAACCGTAATCTGTTAGGTTGCTTACCTTACCTGTTAGACGTGTATTAACAGGGTAACGACGTACCAAATCTTGCCATGGATCATCGCCAAGTTGCTTTAAGCCCAGAGATACGCGGCTCTTTTCTTTATCAAACTTCAACACCATCACATCAATTTCTTGTGCAATTTCAAGCACTTCTGATGGATGCTTAACACGTTTCCACGCCATATCTGTGATATGTAATAGACCGTCGATGCCACCTAAATCAATGAACGCACCGTAATCTGTAAGGTTCTTAACCACACCTTTGATTTGCTTGCCTTCTTCGATCGAATCAAGCAACTGCTCGCGCTCAACACTGTATTCATCTTCAACCACTGCACGACGTGATACAACCACGTTGTTACGTTTTTGATCCAGTTTGATTAGTTTAAATTCTAATTCTTTACCTTCAAGGTAAGCTGTGTCACGTACAGGGCGTACATCAACCAACGAACCCGGTAAGAAAGCGCGAATATCGCCAAGCTCAACGGTGAAACCACCTTTAACCTTGCCCGTAATCACACCTGTAATAATTTCATCATTCGTCAGTGCTTCATCAAGAACTTCCCATGCGCGTAAACGGCGGGCTTTCTCGCGAGATAGTTTGGTTTCACCAAATCCATCTTCAACACTTTCTAGGGCAACTTCTATAACATCGCCTACTTTTGCTGTTAATTCACCGGCTTCATTTTTAAATTGCTCAGAAGGGATAACGCCTTCTGATTTAAGACCAGCACTAACAGTTACAAAATCTGGAGTTACATCAACAATCGTCGCACTAATAAGAGAACCGGGGTTCATCTCGATGTACGTTAAACTTTCTTCAAATAACTCCGCAAAACTTTCACTCATGGTAAAACCTATAGATTACAACGCTAGCAAACCCATGCATAACGGTTAAATTAAACTTTAAACCTTTTGATGTTGTTTTATTATTCAACATCAAAAGTTACGTTTAAAGTGTTCATAAATCAAGCTATTTTCAAAGACAAAAAGTAACGTTTATTAAATTTTGTCGGGCTTTTGAAAACACCTGAAATAAATTATTAATACACCTTTTTTACTGCTTCCATTACTTTGGCTACGACGGCATCAATACTTAAACTCCCCGTATCAATAATCATCGCATCATCTGCAGGAATCAATGGCGCATCTTTACGTTGCATATCGCGAGCATCACGCTCTTCAATATCACGAACTAAGCCCGCCAGACTAGCATTTATTCCATTCTCTTTCAACTGATTCTGTCGGCGCTCTGCTCTTATTTCTGCGCTCGCAGTTAAAAACACTTTTACTTTTGCATTCGGGAAAACAACCGTACCCATATCGCGACCATCTGCCACTAAACCAGGTGCTTCTTGAAAGTTACGTTGGCGCTCCAACAAGGCACTTCGTACCTGCTTTTGAGCCGCTACCTGCGACGCCATACAGCCACATTCTTCGGTACGAATTGATTGAGTAACCTCATCACCTTCTAATATAATTTCTACGCCCCCGCCCTCGCAAGGTGAAAATACCACATCTAACGTTTGCGCGATTTGCGCTAAAGGCGCTTCATCATCAAACGCAACGCCCTTTCGTTCTGCCGCCAATGCGACTAAACGATACAGTGCACCACTGTCTAATATATTCCAACCTAATTGTTGTGCAACCGCTTGTGCGATTGTGCCTTTACCAGAACCTGCTGGCCCATCAATAGTCACTACTGGAATTTGAGTATTCATATAACACTTTCTGATCTAGTTTTGATTAGCGCGAATTATGCCCATTCTTTTGACAAAAGCTATGTTTTCTTCTATCTATATTAGAATATATAGATATGCTTTAATTATGTACTACACTGAATTAATAAACACAACTTAATTAAACTTAAACGGAGATATGATAATGAAACAATTATTACTCGCAATCTAACTCGCTACCGCTGCTACCAGCGTAAACGCAGATTTTTTTGCTGGAAACAGTGGCGAATGGAAACAAGGCCCTAATGGACCTTACTGGGATGAGAGCGATTGGCCCGAATGGACACCGATGTATTGGATGGAAGAATTTATGGATGCATTTGATGATAACGGTTTTGGTGGAAGCAACTTTAGTATGCCTTTCGGTGGCAATAACAACAACGGAATGCCTTTTTTCGGTGGTAACAGCTTTGGTAACAATGGCAATGCACCTTACGGTTATAATATGCCTGCAATGCCACAAGCGCCTTATGGCTATTCTTACCCTGTTGCACCTGCAGTCCCCGCAAGATAAGCACATAACGTCTTTTCTAAAATAACAAATAAAGTGACTAAACATGATTAAAACACTCCTTGTAATTTTCGCTAGCTTTCTATCTTTAAGTGCATATGCGGCACCAAACTATGCACCCACACCCAACACAAATAATTCAAACTGGAATATGCCGAATATGAACTGGGGCAACGGTAATGGAATCGGAAC
>DQUJ01000118.1 GCA_015662325.1 Leucothrix mucor
TAAATAACGCATAAATGGAATATCCTAGATAATATTTTTATCTGTTCTATAATTGTGACTTAAATAATCGTTAAAATAAATGAAACTACTGCTTGTATAGCGCACAGGTTTCTCATAAAATGCCCCGTTCTTTGAATCCAGAGTAGCATATACATTTTTAAATGTGTAAAGCAGTCTGGAATCATACTTATCAAATATATTTACTTTCATTTCTGGAGAATTGAAATGGGAACAACAGTTAGCGCAAAACCAGCTGAAGTTAAAAGAGACTGGTTTGTAGTAGATGCCGATGGCAAAACGCTTGGTCGTCTTGCAAGTGAAGTAGCTTCACGCCTTCGTGGCAAGCATAAGCCAATTTATACACCGCATGTTGATACGGGCGATTACATCGTTATTGTCAACGCGGAAAAAATTCGCGTCAGCGGAAACAAAGCAAAAGATAAAATGTATTACAAACATACTGGTTATGTCGGTAATTTGAAATCAACCAGCTTTGAAAAAATGATACAAACAACACCTGAGCGTGTGATCGAGCTTGCGGTTAAAGGCATGTTGCCAAAGAACCCATTAGGTCGTGATATGTACAGAAAATTAAAAGTCTACGCAGGTCCGGAGCACAATCATCATGCTCAACAACCTCAGACACTAGAACTTTAAATTAGAGATAAGAGCATAGGTTACAAATAATGGCTACAGCACAATATTACGGAACAGGTCGACGCAAATCTTCTTCAGCACGTGTGTTTATGACAAAAGGTTCGGGTGAAATCGTTATCAACAAATTACCCCTCGAAGAATACTTTGGTCGCGAAACAGCACACATGATTTTAAAGCAACCTTTAGTAACCACAGAAACAGACAAACAGTTTGATTTTATGGTAACGGTTAAAGGCGGCGGCGATAGTGGTCAAGCGGGCGCGATTCGTTTAGGTATTGCGAGAGCATTGCTTAAATATGACGAAAGCTTACGCGGCGCGTTAAAGAAAGAAGGCTTCTTGACTCGTGATGCACGTAAAGTGGAACGTAAGAAAGTCGGATTACATAAAGCACGTAGAGCGACGCAGTTCTCGAAACGTTAATTTACGTTTGTGTTTTGTAAAAAGCTACCTTGGAAACAGGGTGGCTTTTTTTTATGCTATATTTCGAGTCACAAATAAAAATATGGAAAGTACAACCGAGGGATGAAAAAAAAATTACTAACCACATTCGTGTGGCTTGTATTATCTGCTGTGCCTTTTTCAATGGTCAACGCTGATAATAAACTCTATGGAAACCTGCATATCTTTGCAGGAAAAGTACAAGACGTGTCTGGCATTAATGTAAATAGCTATGCTTCGAGTCTTGGGCTTAAAGGCAAAAATAACGTAAATGGCAAATGGCTATTATCTCACCAGTTAGAAATTGAATTAAATACTTTCAACGAAGGTGATAGCAGTGAGGAAGATGCTGTCCTCAGAAATGCATGGCTAGGGCTTAAAACGAATGTGGGTGAATTTCGAGTTGGCCGTCATGTTTCGATTTACGATATTGTGGATGATGGACAAGAGTTGCTTTCAAAAGCGGGTCATGTATTCCCGTCAGCAAGAGAAGAAATTGATCAATTGCTTTATGTCAACAAAGTAGGCTTAATGGCATATTCTATTGCTTTTGAGCCCTTTGAAAATGATGCGAAAGATAGAGTAGTCAGTGGTTTACTTAATTATGCCGATGGTCCGTATTACGCTGGTTTGGGTGTTGAAAAATCGAGTGGTTTAAGTGTGGGTAGTAAATTATCACTCGGTTATAACCAGAACGACAAATACGAGCTTGGACTCACCTACGATAAACAACTCGGTAGTGGCGCAACATCATTGACTGCAACGGGCATATACCGATTTGGAAAAATGTACGTGGGTGCTGAACTAGGCAAAGTGTTAAGTGGTGATCAGTTAGATCAAGATCACGCTATTAGCTTTACCGAAGGTGCTAAAAATAAGGCGCTAGAACTAGGCTACGAATGGGATAAGGATACGAAATTCTATATTGATTATTCAAACCTTGGAGACGGTAAAGAAACCTCTTTTGCGGTAAAATACGATTTTTAGCGAGCCTCCCATTTCAAATGTTTTTTTGAAATGGTGAACTCGGTTATGCAAAGCTTAGACCTAGCGCGCCTGATAGGGCGATACTAGGACTTAGCGTGTATGCTTGCTACTTATTTTTTAATAAAATGACAATTTATGTAGCGCTTTAGTTGATTATCATTATTTAAAAATTTTCAATAACATTTAAGAGAAAACTAATTCATGAGTAAACTCGAAGCATTAATTTTTGATGTCGATGGTACATTGGCAGATACAGAAAGAGACGGACACCGCGTCGCATTTAATCAAGCCTTTCAAGAAGCAGGGCTAGATTGGGATTGGACCGTTGAACTATACGGCGAGTTATTACAAGTCACGGGCGGTAAAGAGCGTATTCGTCTTTTTGTAGAAAAATTTTTAAAGGATGATAATTTTACTTTTGACGGTGACATCACCGAGTTTGCCGCAGGTTTACACAAACGAAAAACCCATTTTTATTTAGAGCTTTTACAATCTGGCGCGATTCCACTTCGCTCGGGTGTAGAGCGTTTAATTAACGAAGCGCGCGAAGCGGGTTTACGTTTAGCCATTTCCACGACCACCACGCCTGAAAACGTAACCTATTTACTATCGGCTACTTTGGGTAAAGAATCCATTGATTGGTTTGAAGTGATCGCGGCTGGCGATATTGTGCCTGCTAAAAAGCCAGCACCCGATATTTACACTTGGGCGATGGAGCAAATGAATATTAAACCTGATGCTTGTTTAGCGTTTGAAGATTCATTAAACGGTATTAAGTCATCATTAGCCGCTGACTTAAAAACCTTAATCACGGTTAACGGTTATACCAAAGATGATGACTTTAGTGGTGCAGCATTGGTGTTAGATCAATACGGTGAGCCAGATTCGCCATTCACAGTGTTGGAAGGTGATGCAGGTGATTTCA
>DQUJ01000213.1 GCA_015662325.1 Leucothrix mucor
CGTTTTTTAGGGGCTTTATTAGAAGAAAGAGCAAAGGTGTTTGGTGGGACATTGACTGCGCCAGGGATTACAATCCCTCACGACAAACAGATCACGGCAGATATTGATGCGATTACAACGGCTAAAACGCTGGCGGGGAAGGCGCGTAAGGAGAGCCTGATTAAGTCGATTAAATTTTAGCGTAGAAAAAACGGTCGCTATTTTTCACGAAGTGAGCTGGAATGGTTATTCCTTTGTAGTGATCTTCGTGGAAAATATCGGCTGTTTTGGTAAGCTAATAATAATTGGACTTGATCAGGCTCTCCTTAATGCCGCTACTCAACAAGTATTCTTGCCTAATTGAAAACAGCCCTTATACTTAATATTACGATACGATCTTACATAAGCTCAGGAATACACTATGGATATGCAAACAATAATCGAAGAAAAATTAAACACCGCCATTGCCCCCGAGGTATTGGAAATTGTTAACGAAAGCCATATGCACAGCGGCCCTGCAACCGAGTCTCATTTTAAAGTCGTTGCTGTGAGTAAAGCATTCGAAGGTAAAATGCTGATCGCACGTCATCGAATGATTAATAGCGCGCTGACAGAAGAACTAAACAACATTCACGCACTATCATTACACACCATGACACCCGATGAGTATTTCGAGAAAGCAGGTAAAGTGGCTGGCTCACCGCAGTGTGAAGGCGGCGGGAAATAATAAATACTAACGAAAATTAGCTTTATTTAGTTTAATGATGATTGATAAATCGTCGCGCTGATGCTGGCATTAATCGCACCAAAAGTATTTACATACTCCCCGCACCCTTCGACTCCGCTCAGGTAACTACCTCAGTAGTAGCCCCCTGAGCAGAGCCGAAGGGCACGGAAATGTAGCATAATAGTATATGCCAATACGTTTGGAACGATAATATTAACCATTATTTGGAATTACGGTTCTTGTTATTATTATTGCGTGAATTATAAGGACGTTTATTATTATTCGGTCTACCGCCACCTTTACCATGATGCGGTACGTGATCACGCTGAACGCGCATACGATTTTTCACATCGGCTAGTAGCTCCGAGGTCACACTTTCCATCGGAACAGTCATGCCAATATAAGTTTCTATTTCTGGCAAATAGAAGGCCGTATCTTCACAGGCGAAACTATGTGCCTCACCAGAAGCGCCTGCACGTGCAGTACGACCAATGCGGTGCACATAATCTTCTGCAATTTGCGGCAAATCGTAGTTAAACACATGCGAAACATCATCAATATGCAAGCCACGTGCGGCTACATCCGTTGCAATTAATAATTGGTGCTTGCCTTCGGAAAACTCTTTTAATAGTTGCTGGCGTTTATTTTGACGAACATCGCCCGAAATCATCACCGCCTTAATATCATTGCCGCGCATATAATCATCAATGGTTTCTGCGTTGCGTTTGGTATTAACAAATACAATCGCGCGATGCGGCTCTAGCTTCTGAATTAAACCGATTAAAAGGGGGATTTTTTCATCATTGGCGGGGTAATAAACAGATTGCGTAATCTTTTTGGTATTAACAGTCTCTGCCTTAATTTCTACTTTTTCGGGGCTATTCATATGCTCGTACGCAAGCTCCATCACGCGATGCGATAGCGTTGCAGAAAACATCATATTCAGGCGTTTTTCTGGCCCTGGCAGTCGTCTTAATAAAAAACGAATCTCTTTAATGAAGCCCAGATCCAACATACGGTCAGCTTCATCTAATACTAAACATTGGCAATGCTCTAGGCTAAATACTTTTTTCTTCCAAAAATCTATAATTCTTCCGGGTGTACCAATCAGAATATCAGCACCCTGCTCTATGGCTTTTTGTTGCTGATCGTAACCTGTACCACCGTAAGCTAAAACGATTTTAAGTTCTGTATCTTTACCTAGCACTTCAGCATCTTTTGCGATTTGAATCGCCAATTCGCGTGTGGGAGCAAGCACAATACAACGAATATTAGTCACCCGTTGATTTTCATTATCGGCAAGAGGATTCTTCAACAAGTGCTGAAAAGCAGCCAACATAAATGCCACTGTTTTACCCGTACCCGTTTGCGCCTGACCTGCAATATCAGTCCCTTTTAGGCTGATCGGTAATGACTCTGCTTGAATCGGGGTGCAAAATTCAAAACCTGCGCTTTTAATCGAAGATTGGATTTCTGGCATCAGATCAAGTTCTGAAAAACGTTGTGTACTAAGGTGTGTGGTATCCATCAAATAAGCTTAACACGTTGCGTGTTACAAGACAGTTATTAATAGATTCTAATGCTCCCATCTTGAGAATTTTTTAGCTTTCATATTTAGCCCGAGCAAACGCTATTGCCTTATCCAAACGTTCTAGGCTTCGCTCTCTGCCGACTAAATCTAAGGTGATTTCCAATGACGGCGACATTGCCGTTCCCGTTATCGCAACACGGAGAGCGGGACCGACTTTACCCATTCCTAAACCCAGTTCTTCACAGGTATTTTTAATCGCTTGCTGAATGTTTTCTCTTGTCCATTCATCGAGCTGTTTAAAGTTATCTGCCAATTTTTGCAAAATATCAGGCGTAGCCGTTTTAAAATGTTTCTTAATTGCTTTTTCATCATACTCGCTAACATCTTCGTAGTAATAACGAATACTTGCGGCAAGCTCTTTAAGTGTTTTAGCACGATCACGATGTGCTTCAATGACATCGGTAATAGCAGGTACATTCACGTCACTAACAGCGTCACCAACAGAGCCACTAATGTCAAGGTTTTGATCATTAAGATGCCATTCTAAATGTTCAGCTATTTCAGTTGCGGGTAATGTTTTTATGTATTGCTCATTCACCCAAATAAGCTTTTGACTATTAAACGTTGATGCCGCTCCGTTTACGTTTTCGACCCTAAATAGATCAATCATTTCTTCTCGACTGAAAATCTCTTGATCTTCATGCGACCAACCCAAACGCAATAAATAATTCAGCAAGGCTTGCGGGAAAAAACCATCATCGCGGTATTGCATTACGCTAACCGCGCCATGGCGTTTTGACAGTCGTTTGCCATCATCCCCCAAAATCATAGGTGAGTGTGCAAATTTTGGGATTTCTGTGCCGATAGTTGCATCTTTTATATCACTCTCTGCCTCAATCAAAGCATTCATCATATTGATTTGTCGAGGCGTATTGTTGATATGATCATCACCTCGAATAACATGGGTGATGCCCATATCCAAATCATCCACTACCACGGTTAAATTATAGGTGGGCGTGCCATCAGAACGGGCAATAATAAGATCATCTAACTCACGGTTATTAATAATAATTTGACCTTTAATCAGATCATCAATGATTACATCGCCTTCGGTTGGATTACGAAAACGAATAACCGATTCTAAGCCTTCGGATGCTTCTGTTAAATCGCGACATTTGCCGTTATAACGGGGTTTTTCTTTATTGGCGCGTTGGCTTTCGCGCATTGCATCAAGTTCTTCACGTGTACAGGTGCAATGGTAGGCATCGCCCTGTTCTAGTAACTGATTAATGACTTCTGCATAACGATCAAAACGATCTGTTTGGAAAATAGGCCCTTCATCATAATCCAAACCTATCCATTGCATGCCTTCGATAATTGCATCAACTGATTCTTGGGTAGAACGTTCACGATCGGTATCTTCAATTCGTAACACAAACTTGCCGTTATTTTTACGCGCATGAAGCCACGAATAAAGCGCGGTACGAACACCGCCAATATGAAGATAACCAGTGGGGCTGGGGGCAAAACGGGTTTTAATTGTCATGTAAATACTATCTGTAAATAGGAGGGAAATAGAAGATTAGCATTTACAAAAAAAAAGCGCGATAAATACCGCTCAAAAAGAATAAGTTAGAAACAAAACAGCCTCCAAAATGGAGGCTGTTTTAGTCTAAAAAATATAGATTTAGAAGTCCATGCGTAATGTACCAAATACAGTTCCATCATCGCCTGTTTCATAACCTAGACCAGCAGAAAACTGTTGATTAAAGTAGTAACGACCACCAACTGTAAACGATGTGTCATCTTTATCTTCAATATCTACAAAATTAATAGAAGCATTCGCTTCAATTTCTGGTGATACTTTATGTCTAACACCTGCATTTAGTCCATAACCAGACTGGTCTTCAACTCCATCAGCTTCAATGTTTATATAGCTCACCTCACCAACAAAATCAGTTGATGGTGAAATAGGCGCATGATAACCAGCACCTAAACTAAAACCACTTACATCAATATCTCCAGCCTCAGTAGTGGAATAAGATCCGAGTAAATTAACGTTAGGAGTAACACCGTAAGAACCATCGATACCATAAGTATTCTCAGCTCCATCTGCGTCAACTTTTGCAATACCTGCTTCAACATAATTATAACTAAAATTAGCCGCACTTAAGCTAGAAACCGACACTGAACAAACACCCGCTAGAACGAGTGCAGAAATTGTTTTAATATTCATGGAAAACCCAATTAATTATTTAAGAATGTTTATTTAAGACTCCGTGGTTTTTTTACCACAAAGATGAGTTGATTATAACTTTATTATTATAATTATCAATAAAAACTATATTAATAAAACCTTATGGAATTATAAAATCAGATACTTAAGTAAGCCTGCTAATGAAACTACGATCAACGCCGCCCCGAGAACACGATGAAAAGTAACTGTGTCAGAACGCAACAGGTATTCATGGGTTCTTAATCCAATATAATGACCCACTCCTGCTAAGGGCAGTAATAACAACGCTAATTGCCATTGCAAATCCACCTCATAGACCACAAACGCAGACATTTTTATACTGACTAAAATTACCCATAAAACAAAGAGTGTTTCACGTAATTGGCTACGTTCCACGTAACGAGAGATTACCGCGACCATCAACGGCGCACCGATTAATGAAGTACCACTGACATAGCCACCGATCACCAGCAAGCTAAAATCAACGGCTTTATTTTGGCTTTTAATGACGTAGTTGAAAAGCCACATTAATCCGTAAATCAAGGTGATACAAAAAACAGCCATCACCAGCCATCTATTAGGGAAATTAAACAATCCCAGTATGCCAATAACTTTTGGTACGATAATAATGAGAAGTACTTTGTAGATTACCGACCAATTGACATTGTGAATACGGGTGGATAACGTAAGAGATGAAAAAAACAATAAATGAAAACCGATAATAGGCAGGAATATTAAAGGCTTATCATCTACTAATAACAACAAGGGCAAACCCAAAGCTGCACCACCAAAGCCAATTCCCGTGCGTACAAAACCCGTCCAGATAAAAATCAAACCGATTGCGATAAACTGTAATGGGGTAAAGGCTTGAATAAAGTCCATAAATTGTCTTTAACATTTGTGCAAAAAAATGCCCCGTATTAACGAGGCATAATCAATAAAAGAAACGACCTAGATCACTGAGGCTGTAGTGTCTGCTGTTGTTTCGCCTGCTCCATTGCATCTTTAAACACTTCTTGCATTTCAGGGTTAGTGAAAAAGAAATACAACAGTGCAACAGACAGAATAATCACGGCATAACTTAAAATAAGCCCAGTCAATGCCATCCCCGAACCTCCGTAATGCTCCGGGTTTTTCTTTGCTTTAGAGCGTGCAATATGCCCAACAATAATACCGGGAACTGCCGTTAACAAACCAAATAGTAGTGACAATACACCCAATACTAATGCCGTGATTGATAAACCTTTACTCTGTTGTGCGCCGTATGCGTTACTCATTTTGTATCCTCTCCTAATTAATTGAATTATCTGAGACCTTTGCACGGGAGTATGGAGTAAAAATTGCGTGATTTTTAATCCTCATATCTCTCGTGCGCAAAGGTTTTATCTTATTATCTACCTGTTAAACTAATCTACTTCGATCATGCCGCGACTACAGGAATATCCTTGATTTTACTTTCACCCTGTTTCGCAGCTTGTTGATAGTACTTTATTTCATGGAAATTAAGATAGCGGTAAATTTCGCCCGACATGGTATCAAGTTCTTTCGCATATTGCATGTATTCTTCTTTCGTTGGTATTTTCCCCAACAATGCAGAAACAGATGCCAACTCTGCAGATGATAAATAAACATCCGCGCCATCACCTAAACGATTCGGGAAGTTACGCGTAGAAGTAGACACCACGGTTGATTTAGCCGCGACTCGCGCTTGATTGCCCATACATAATGAACAACCTGGCATTTCGGTACGCGCGCCCGCACGTCCGAAGATACTGTAATAGCCTTCTTCCATTAATTGCTGTTCGTCCATTTTAGTAGGAGGCACAATCCACATGCGCGTCGGCACGGTTTTTCCTGCACTTTCGAGTAGCTTACCTGCGGCACGGAAGTGACCGATATTAGTCATACACGATCCTAAAAAGACTTCATCTACTTTAACCCCAGCAACATCCGACAAAGTTTTCACATCATCCGGATCATTCGGGCACGCCAACAATGGCTCGGTGATTTCATCCATATTAATTTCAATAATCTCTGCATATTCTGCGTCTGCATCAGGCTCTAAAAGCTCTGGATTATCCAACCAATTTTGCATCGATTCTATACGTCTTGCGATGGTACGTTCATCCCCATAACCTTCAGAAATCATCCATTTAAGCATGGTTACATTAGAGCTTAAATATTCGGTGATCGGCTCTTTACCTAATCTAATCGTACAGCCTGAAGCTGAACGCTCAGCCGAGGCATCAGATAATTCAAATGCTTGTTCTACTTTTAAGTCTGGCAACCCTTCAATCTCTAGAATTTTGCCCGAATAAATATTCACTTTCCCTTTCTTTTCAACTGTTAACAAGCCTTTTTGAATAGCGGCATAAGGAATAGCATTGACTAAATCACGCAACGTTATACCTGGCTGCATTGTTCCACTAAAACGAACCAATACCGATTCAGGCATATCAAGAGGCATCACACCCGTAGCTGCGGCAAAGGCAACTAAACCAGAGCCTGCAGGGAATGAAATCCCTATTGGAAAACGCGTATGCGAATCGCCGCCTGTGCCCACTGTATCGGGTAATAACATACGATTAAGCCATGAATGAATAATGCCATCACCCGCTCGCAAAGATACGCCGCCGCGATTCATAATAAAATCAGGTAACGTGTGTTGTGTATCAATATCCACAGGACGAGGATACGCCGCCGTATGACAAAAAGATTGCATGGTTAAATCTGCCGAAAAACCCAAACAGGCTAAATCTTTAAGTTCATCACGCGTCATCGGCCCTGTGGTATCTTGCGAACCTACCGTGGTCATTTTTGGCTCACAATATTGCCCTGGACGAACGCCATCCAAACCACAGGCTTTACCTACTATTTTTTGCGCTAAGGTATACCCTTTTGTTGATGATTCAGGCTCATCTGGTTTCGCAAATAAATCCGTTGCGGGTAAACCCAAAGCTTCCCGTGCGCGCTCGGTTAAACCACGACCAATGATTAACGGAATACGCCCACCTGCCTGTACTTCGTCAACCAATACGGCTGTATTAAGCTCAAACGTTGCAATCACATCATCTGTGTCGTGGCGTTTGACAACCCCTTCAAACGGAAAAACATCAACCACATCGCCCATTTCCATTTTGGAAACATCCATTTCTATCGGCAATGCACCTGCATCTTCCATCGTATTAAAAAAGATCGGCGCAATCTTATTACCAAAACAATAGCCGCCGTCGCGTTTATTAGGAATAAACGGAATATCATTACCCATATGCCAAAGCACAGAATTGGTTGCTGACTTTCGCGATGATCCTGTCCCAACCACGTCCCCAACATAAGCGACAGGGAAGCCTTTTTGTTTGATTTCTTCCAAGGTCTTAAGTGGTGTTTCGGTAAAACCAGGGCGTGGCATAATCAACATTGCCAAGGCATGCAATGGAATATCGGGGCGCGACCATGCATCGGGCGCGGGAGATAAATCATCGGTATTGGTTTCACCCGGTACTTTATAAACCGACACTGTGATTCTATCGGCTAACGCAGGGCGCGAGGTAAACCATTCGGCATCTGCCCATGATTGTAAGATGTTACTGGCATGTTGATTACCGCCATCTGCCAATGCTTTAACATCATGAAATGCATCAAACATTAATAACGTAAAAGACAGCGCTTTAACCGCTGTCGGTGCGAGCTCATCATCTTCCAAAGCATCAATTAATGGCTGGATATTATAACCTCCCAACATTGTGCCTAATAATTCAACCGCTTCAACTTTACTAATTAAAGGAGACTGTGCCTCACCTTTTGTAATTGCCGCTAAAAAACCCGCTTTTACATAAGCCGCTTCATCAACGCCCGCAGGAACTCGGTTAGAAATTAAATCAATCAGGAAATCTTCTTCTCCCGCTGGCGGGTTTTCCATTAGTTTAATAAGATCCGCCGTTTGTTGTGCATCTAACGGTTTTGGTACAATGCCTTGCTCGGCACGTTCTTCTACATGTTTCCTATAAGCTTCTAACACGAGGATTCCTTTTAATAAGTTTTTTATTAACGTTTTCGTTTAAATAGGTGCAACTTGAAAAAAATAAATTAAGTACAACTATTTATGGCTATAACGTTCTATTGTACAAGATGAATAATTAAATGAAATCATTGATTAAAATATTTCCCAAGCAAGGCATTCTTATCAATCTGTTGCTGATGCTGGCATTGGCAACACTCGTGATTGGCGTTAGCGCACCTTTATTAACCCTAGAAAAAATGTATTTTTTTGAAAATACCATTTCCCTTTTTTCTACCATTACCGGTTTATTTGAACAAAAAGAATGGTTTTTATTTATTGTAATCGCTCTATTTAGCCTCTGCGTCCCCGTTATTAAAATTACCAGCCTACTGTTAATACTCAACCTTGAATACGCCAAGAACTCATTTTTAGACAAAGCCTTACATATTATTGAACTGGTGGGAAAATGGTCGATGTTAGATGTGTTTGTAGTCGCATTACTATTAGTCTCGGTGAAGTTAGGTGTACTTGCAAAAGTCGATGTGCATTATGGATTAACGGTTTTTGCATCTTCAGTATTATTAAGTATGGGCTTAAGTTTTTGGATTCATAAATTATCTAAAGAGCGAATAAAGCTTGAATCTAACGAATCAAAATCGGTGTTATAAGGTGTTATAAAGAGACTCTGCATACTTAAGAGAGCCTGATTAAGTCCCATAAATTCTGGCAACGTTATTGCTGAATCTCATTACAACCGCTCTTTTTTTCTACTACAATGAATAGAAAGATGCCCTTTATCACTTATTTTTGTATTTTAATCTTATTCCTCGAATCATTAACAGTCACAACAAGGTATAAACTAAAGGATATATAATTATATAATCTTGATAACTGTATAAATTTTAACCGTTATGAGAATTCGGTTTTGTAATTTAGTAAACTATAGACTTTTAATATATGACTCACTACCCCATGAGCCATATATTGAGTATCAAGAAAATTTTTATTAACTCATTTTGACAAAATCAGAATAAGCTAAGAAATACAATGGACCCCCGCTTCATGAAGAAATCCA
>DQUJ01000044.1 GCA_015662325.1 Leucothrix mucor
CCGTTAATTTCACGCTCTTTCCCGTATTGTCGAACTAATAAAGCATGCGCTAAATGCGTCGCCAAATAAGCAAAGTAGAGAATAGCCAGAACAGCCAAAACATTAAAACCAAGGCTTTTAGTTTCTAAACTTTTATCTCCTTGAAAGAAACGAAAGTAACCATAGGTCAGTATGATGAGCAGATTTAATGCTCTAAAAGTCATTACCTTACGAGAGAAAGTAGAGGTATTATCTGGGTTATGATAAAGCTGTTTAAGAGTCTGCTTAGCGAACACCAATAGCACGATATTCACACCAACAATGACGTAGCCAAAGGTGTCAAACTGGCTGATAAACGCGATAAGTTTATCCATAGGTAGCGACAGTAGCGCCGATAAAGTGGGCTACTTTGTTATTAACCGATAGAGTCATACTCGTCATCACCTCTTCCCACAAACAAGGGTTTTAATTTAGTCTTCGTTCGATTCTGTTGACTCTATCGCTTCTGTACTTAGGTTCGGATTTTCAGGATTTTCTCCTTCGTTTTCATCACCTTCTTCGTCATCACCATCCATACTGGCAACTTGCACTAACTGAGTCAGATTCTCACCTTTACCCAGCTTGATAAGACGAACACCTTGAGTATTTCTACCAACCACTGATACATCTTGCACCTTGGTTCTCACCAAAATACCACCATTAGTGATCAGCATGATTTCATCTTCATCAATCACTTGCACCGCGCCGATAGAAGCACCATTACGTTCTGAGGTTTGGATAGCAATTACACCGCCACCACCACGATTTTGAGATTTAAACTCTTCAACCTCGGTACGTTTACCGTAGCCGTTCTCCGTAGCCATTAATAAACGACCTTCACGCAATACAATCAAGGCATTAACTTTTTGTCCTTTACCCAGCTTAATACCGCGAACACCTGCAGCCGTTCTGCCCATGCTACGCACGTCAGATTCTTTAAAGCGTATCGCTTTACCTTGTGTACTAAACAGCATCACTTCATCGTCTTTTTCGGTCAGTGCTACATCAACCAACTGATTGCTTTCATTTAATTTAAGTGCAATCAAACCCGATGAACGCTGATTAGAGAAAGCTTTTAGCTCCGTCTTTTTAACCGTGCCATCTTCGGTAGCCATGAAGATGTATTTATCATCCTCATATTCACGAATCGGCAATATCGCTTGTATGCGCTCACCTTCTTCTAAAGGTAATAAATTCACAATAGGTCGACCACGAGAGGTACGACTCGCCATCGGCAGTTGATACACCATCAGCCAATAAACTTTTCCTTTAGATGAGAAGCACAACACAGTATCGTGGGTGCTGGCAACAAAGAGCTTTTCGATAAAGTCTTCATCCTTCATTTTGGTAGCCGCTTTACCGCGCCCGCCACGACGTTGTGCGCGGTAAGTATCAATCGGTTGTGCTTTTGCATAACCTTCATGCGATAGCGTTACAACAACATCTTCTTCAGGGATTAGATCAATATCGCCTAAATCTTCGCCCACAGCGTTAATTTTAGTGACACGTTCATCACCGTACATCTCAAGCATTTCAAGCAACTCTTCACGAATCACGCGCATTAAACGCTCTGGCGATGCTAAAATATCCAAGAAGTCGATAATCTTTGCCATTAACTCGCGGTATTCACCGATAATTTTATCTTTTTCTAAACCGGTTAAACGATGCAGTTGTAAATCTAAAATCGCTTTTACTTGGATTTCTGTTAGCCAGTAACCATCGTCTTTTACGCCATAGCGCGGGTCTAAATCTTCTGGGCGAGCAACAGAAGAATCAGCCTGCTCTAACATTTCTAAAACAATATCCGCTTTCCATGCTTGCGCCAGCAAACGGTCACGCGCCTCTGCAGGGTTAGCCGATGAGCGAATCAATGCAATAATTTCATCAATACTGCCTAATGCTACCGCCAAACCTTCTAAAATATGCGCACGCTCACGGGCTTTGCGCAGTAAATAAATAGTACGGCGCGTAACCACTTCACGACGATGACGAATGAAGGCTTCAATAATTTCTTTCAGGTTAAATAGCTTAGGTGCGCCATCAATCAGTGCCACCATATTGATGCCAAAACTGTTTTGCATTTGTGTTTGCTTATACAGGTTATTTAAAATAACCTCAGCCACTTCACCACGTTTCAGCTCAATTACCATACGCATGCCGTCTTTATCCGACTCATCACGTAGCTCTGAAATACCTTCAATCTTTTTGTCTTTGACTAGCTCGGCTATTTTCTCAATCAAACGGGCTTTGTTGACCTGATAAGGCAACTCGGTAACAACAATTTTTTCACGGCCGTTTTTATCTGTTTCAAAATCAGCCACGGCACGGATTTTTACAGAGCCTTTACCCGTGTGATACGCCTGCTTAATACCATGTGCACCGTTGATAACACCCGCCGTTGGGAAGTCAGGACCAGGAAGGTGCACCATCAAGTCATCAATGCTTAACGTACTATCATCAATCAATGCAACACAGGCATTAATAACTTCGGTAATATTGTGTGGTGGGATATTAGTCGCCATACCCACGGCGATTCCAGAAGAACCGTTGAGCAACAAATTAGGTAAACGTGTTGGGAAAACGACAGGCTCAAATTCAGAGTCATCATAGTTACCCTGAAAATCAACCGTCTCTTTATCTAAATCCGCCATTAAGTCATGCGCAATTTTCGCCATTCGTACTTCGGTATAACGCATTGCGGCAGGTGAATCACCATCAACCGAACCAAAGTTACCTTGACCATCAATCAGCATATAACGCATCGAGAACGGCTGTGCCATACGCACCATGGTGTCATACACGGCGGTATCACCATGCGGGTGATATTTACCAATTACATCACCAACAATACGCGCGGATTTTTTATACGGCTTGTTAAAGTCATTACGCATCTCGTGCATAGCAAAAAGGACACGACGATGAACCGGCTTTAAGCCATCCCTGACATCAGGCAAAGCACGCCCGACAATTACGCTCATGGCGTATTCTAGATACGATTTACGCATCTCGTCTTCGAGGTTAATCGGGATTATTTCTTTAGCGAATTCAGACATATTAATTGGGATTCTTTTTGATAGAATAAATGTGGCG
>DQUJ01000222.1 GCA_015662325.1 Leucothrix mucor
AATAAAAAACAACTTGAAGAAGAATGGTCGCCTCTTTTCCCCAAAAGACATGTAAAAGATAAAACGTTAGATCCTTGAAACTAGCAAGAGTGTGGCGTGGTGAAGAGCAGGATGAATATGGCCACGGAGCAATTATAGGTACTGCCGCAATCACCTTATATACAATGGATAAAGCAGACAGCCATGAAAGTGCTCTAGAAATGGCTAAAGACTGGTGGGAAAGGCGTAATAAAAGTAGTCTTTAATAACACTTTTGGCATCAACTCTTATTCCTTTTCTTTCGACTTTCTCAGGATAGTCGTTTATCAAGGAGAGGATAAGTAGACTTTCGATCTACTCAATATTTCATCTGTTATTGTCTAATATGTTGTCATTTATATGACACGCATCAAATGAATAGCTTGATAAATTACCTATCGACCACATCTTTTATTCCATACAAGTGAATTCCCTGTTTTTTAATATGGGAATCTAACGAATACATATCAGGTGAACAATATGAGAATGGATAAACTAACCAGCAAGTTCCAACTTGCATTACAAGATGCGCAATCTAACGCACTAGGGCGTGATCATCAATTTATCGAGCCTGCACATTTAGCAATAGCATTGCTTGATCAAGAAGGAGGCAGTGCACGTTCTTTATTAGCGCAAACAGGCGTAGATGTTAATCTGCTACGCTCGCAATTAGGTGAAACTCTTGATCGTATGTCGAGTGTAAGCGGTGGTAGCGAAGGAGATATTCATGTTTCCAACGATCTATCGCGTTTATTAAATGCAACCGATAAATTAGCGCAGAAGCGTGATGATCAATATATTTCTTCTGAATTGTTTTTACTCGCATTGCTGGATGATAAAGGTTCAGCAGGTGATGCCTTGCGTAAAGCAGGTGCAACCAAGCAAGCCCTCGAAAAGACTATCGAAACAGTCCGTGGCGGACAGTCTGTGGATGATCCTAATGCTGAAGATCAGCGCGAAGCACTTAAAAAATACACGATTGATTTAACCGAACGCGCCGAGCAGGGCAAGATCGATCCGATAATTGGGCGTGATGAAGAAATTCGCCGTATGGTGCAAATTTTACAACGTCGCACTAAAAATAACCCCGTGATTATTGGTGAGCCGGGTGTAGGTAAAACCGCATTAGTTGAAGGTTTGGCGCAACGTATTGTGAATGGTGAAGTGCCTGATAGCGTAAAAGGTAAGCGTCTTTTATCGCTGGATTTGGCCGCGTTATTAGCGGGTGCAAAATTCCGTGGAGATTTTGAAGAGCGTTTGAAAGCAGTGTTGAGCGATATAGCTAAATCCGAAGGCAATGTCATTTTGTTCATTGATGAAATACATACCATGGTCGGTGCAGGTGCATCCGAAGGGGCGATGGATGCAGGTAATATGCTAAAGCCTGCGTTAGCGCGTGGGGAGCTCCATTGTGTTGGTGCCACAACACTAGATGAATACCGAGAATATATCGAAAAAGATGCCGCACTTGAGCGTCGTTTCCAAAAAATCATCGTGGATGAACCCAGTGTTGAAGACACCATTGCGATCTTACGTGGGCTAAAAGAGCGTTATGAGGCGCATCATGGCGTGGAAATTACCGACCCTGCGATTGTTGCGGCGGCGACGTTATCGCATCGTTATATTAGTGATCGTCAGCTACCGGATAAGGCAATCGACCTAATTGATGAGGCCGCTTCACGGATTCGTTTGGAAATAGACTCCAAGCCAGAAGCAATGGATAAGCGGGAGCGTAAATTAATCCAGTACAAAATTGAACGTGAAGCGTTGAAAAAAGAAGAAGACGATGCGTCTAAAAAACGGCTTGCTGAATTAGAGGAGAAAATAGCAGGGCGTGAGAAAGAATATTCTGATTTAGAAGAAATATGGAAAGCAGAAAAAGCCGTTGTTCAGGGTACAGCGCATATTAAAGAAGAACTTGATCAAGTCCGCATCGAGCTGGAAACAGCGCATCGTGCGGGTGATTTACAGCGCATGTCCGAATTGCAATATGGGCGTATTCCTGAATTAGAGAAACAATTACAAGAATCCAGCGAAGCGGATGTAATTGAGAATTTCCAACTGTTAAGAAATAATGTAACAGAAGACGAAATTGCTGAAATTGTTGCCATGTGGACAGGTATTCCCGTATCTAAAATGCTTGAAGGTGAGCGTGCTAAGTTATTGCGCATGGAAGATGAGTTGCGTAAGCAAGTGATTGGACAAACGGAAGCGATAGATGCCGTATCTAATGCCATCCGACGTTCACGTGCGGGTTTGTCTGACCCGAATAGGCCTAATGGTTCATTCTTGTTTCTTGGTCCAACGGGTGTGGGTAAAACCGAGCTTAGTAAAGCATTGGCGAATTTTTTGTTTGATACGGAAGAGTCGATGGTGCGGGTTGATATGTCCGAATTTATGGAGAAACATTCGGTTGCACGTTTGGTTGGTGCGCCTCCAGGCTATGTCGGCTATGAAGAAGGTGGTTATTTAACCGAGTTAGTTCGTCGCAAACCCTATTCGGTAATCTTGTTAGATGAAGTCGAAAAAGCACACCCTGATGTATTTAATATATTGCTACAAGTCTTGGATGATGGACGTTTAACCGATGGGCAAGGGCGTACCGTTGATTTTAGTAATACAGTAATCATCATGACTTCAAATATGGGTTCTGATGTCATCCAAATGATGACTAAAGATGAGAGCACAGGCTATGAAGATATGAAAAATGCGGTGATGGAAGTTGTATCGACACACTTCCGTCCTGAATTTATCAACCGTATTGATGATAGCGTTGTGTTTAGACCTTTGGGTAAAGATGAAATTCGTAAAATTGCCGCAATTCAGTTGAAGATACTGGGTAAGCGATTAGCCGAAAGAGATCTTAAAGTTGAATTTACCGATGCAGCTTTAGACTTGATTGGCGAAGAAGGTTTTGATCCTGTGTTTGGTGCGCGCCCTTTAAAACGCGCGATTCAAAGTGAGATTGAAAACCCATTGGCACAGAAACTACTAGCGGGTGAATACGCCTCTGGCGATACGATTAAGATTGATGTTGCTGATGGTAATATTGTTTTTAGTTGAGACTCTTGCATGAGAGTATGGCGAGAGTAAAAATTGCGTAATTTTTCCTTTTTTTCTTAAAAATGAGGTAATTTTCCGATTGCTTGCAGAGCTTATGCTTTAGTAAGCAGGGGGCTATTGACCGAATTTTTAATTCATCATATCTCTCGTGCAAAGGTCTCTAAGTTAATTAAGGAAGCTCTGATCAAGTCCCATAAAATTATGTAAGCCTCTAAGGCATCATATTCTAGGCGCGCTTCGCA
>DQUJ01000130.1 GCA_015662325.1 Leucothrix mucor
ATGGCTAAGGCGGAGGAAAGTCCGGGCTCCATAGGGTAGGACGCCAGATAACGTCTGGGCAGCGCGAGCTGACGGCTAGTGCAGCAGAGAGAAGACCGCCTTTTTTATCGGTGCGAACTTATAAAAAGGGTAAGGGTGAAAGGGTGCGGTAAGAGCGCACCGTGCAATTGGTAACAGTTGTAGCAAGGTAAACCCCGTCCGGAGCAAGATCAAATAGGGATGCATTAGGCGTGACCCGCGCTGCATCCGGGTAGATCGCTTGAGGTATGCGGTGACGTATTATCCAGATGAATGATTGTTCACGACAGGACCCGGCTTATAGGTCAACTCACACTTTTTTATAGGCTCCTATATTTTAGGTGTTTGCAACATTTGATATATAAAAAATCACGCATATAGAATGACTTTGAAAGCCTTACTTTGCCAAAGTCCTCTAAAGATTTAACTGATTTGGGCTTTTTTATGCTTATTCCCACATCATAGAATCAAGATTCACTTGGTTTTCGTTTTTATCCGAACATTCCATTAGTGCTTGATATAACTCGTCTTGTTCAAGTATATGATGTTCACCATTACTATTTTGAATATAAGCTGCCCATGGCACAAACTCACTGAGCGGAAAATGTTGCCCCGTTAAGGGCGAATAATCAATATTTAAGCCTGCAATATAGATCAGATTTTTTCCGTGATAACTCTCTTCGCGCACGATGCTTCGGTAGGCTTTGTCGAATTCGATTTGCACATTAATTTCAGCGGCACTTAACATCGGGTTGCCAGAGGTAACCACCCACGGTAGATATTCGTGCAGGTTTTCTTCCATACGGTTAAAGTTGGATGTGTCGCGTTTGAAATCAAATAATGTTGGTTGCAAGTGTTTGCCAATGGGTTTTGGCTTATCTTCTGGCCATTTATAACCTTGCTCTTTTAAAAATTCAATTAATTCATCGGATACAGGGTAAACGCGAGAGGTGCTCAAAATACTCTCAGGGTTTTCCATCTTCCCTGTTTCTTTATCGTGTTGAATTAAATCTTCTAAATGTAGAAAAAGGCCTTCTTTATAATCTTGATCGAATAATTGTTTGTCGATGGTAATCAGGTATTGATCGCCTTGATCATTGGTTCGTTTTTGTAATAGTGTGTTTTCCTGTGCAAATTCGTATTCGCCTAAATACCATTCTAAGGTGGCGTGAACCATGCCGCAGTTAGAGGAAAAATGTTGATCTTCGGTTTGTAAACGGCGGTAACGCCCAAAACGTTGCGATTGCGGTTCATAGCCGACATGGCTAGCCTGAATAATCACTAAATCTTTGCCGTGATGCGCATGGGGAGCGTGGCGACTGTGCGCCATAATGCCGCCGACTAAGCCATGATCGAATGGAAATGCGCCGAAATGTTTGCTCATTAAAATGATGGGGAAACCTTGGCTTTCATCAGAACAAAATGCGCGCGAGGGAACAATTTTCCCTACTTCCATGCCTTGTTCAAGGCAGAAGTTGTAAAATTTTGGCATGAATTTGTGATACGCAATGGTGTGATTTTCAATTTTGAAATCACCAAGAATGGAGCGTAGTTTTAGGTTTTTAATCATAGTTTTTGTTCAAAGTAGCTAGTTAGTTTTTGATGCATTCTAAAAGAAAATAATCCGCAGATTACACAGATTGCCGCAGATTAAAGAATGCTATTCTATGGGTTTAAGTCATTTAATCTGCGCTAATCTGCGGATAAGTATTTATTGCTAGTTATCATAATAAGCAGCAATAGCTCGCCCAATTTTGTTCAGCGTGTCGGTAAAAACGGCATCATCTTCTTGTAATAAAGTCATACGAAAGCCGTTAAGGTTAGAGCCGAAACCCGTTAGAGGAACAACACAAACGCCTTCTGAACCCATTAATTCATACGCAAATTGAAAATCTTCGGGCGTATCATTTTGTTCTAATGTATCAAGATAAACGCGTACTTCTTTATTGATAGAGTCTAGTTTTGCTTTAGGTAAATCAAATAGCTCAATCACTAGATAAAATACGCCCTTAGGTTTATTCAATCGTACCTGCGGAATCTTTGCAAAAAAAGCGTCTGCTTCATCGGCACGGTGTTGATACTTTGCGATGCGTTGTGTTAAATAACGTTTGTATTCTGGGTGTTCATACAAATGCGGTAACACGACTTGGGGCAGGGTGGTGGAACAGACTTCTAGCATTTTGGTTAACAAAATCACATTAATAAAGTCGCTGAAGTTTTTATCTTTATCTGCGTTATACACTTCAATCCAACCACAACGTGAACCAGGCCATGGAATATCTTTACTGATGCCTTTCATACTGATGCCAGGCACATCGCCGATGACTTCATGGAGTAGCGTGGTTTTTATGCCATCAAAGGTCATGTGATGATAAATCTCATCAAAGATCAAAAAACAGTCGTATTTTTTGGCAATGGCTACAATCTTTTCGAGTGTTTCGCGGCGGTAAACACTGCCCGTTGGATTGTTTGGGTTGATGACTAAAATGGCGACTACGTGATCGTTATACTTAATTTTATTCTCAATTTCGTCTACATCTGGTTCCCAGTTATCTTCTGGGTTTAATGCGTAGGAAATAAAAGAACAGCCCGCATGCATAGATTCAGCCGTAGCATGAGAGGGGTAGGTAGGTGTCGGTATTAACACGCGCGCTTCTTGTGGTAACTTGTTCATTACCTTGTTAATTGCTTCACCCAGGCCATTAAAAAATAGAATGTCATCTACGCTACATTTTTTCTTATCAGAAAAATGTTCTAGTACATATTCGCGCGCACTAGTTGCTCCACGGGTTTCGGTATAGGCAAAACTTTGATCAGTGGCTACTTGCTCTTGGACTAAATCTTTCATCCAATCTGGCACATGTTCGCCAGCGGCAACGGGGTCGCCGATGTTTTCCCAGATCATAGAGAAATCGCCCAGCTTTTCGAGCTGTTTGCCAATGACAACGACTTCACGAATGGGGTAGCTTAAAAGTGCGTTGTCAGCGCGGAGTAGATTTTGTCGCACGGTTTGTCTTCATCTTTGTTTTAAACGAATCTTGATGGTAGCAGATTATTGCAATGAATAGCGTTTTTTACGTAAACGATGTGTTATTTATGCAAGCAGATATTTGACTATTTTTATTATATAAAGATCTTTGCAATAGCGGATAATTATAGCAACATAAGAAATATGTTCCAGTGGATAAGCTTTATGTATTATTTATTGGTTTTAATAGAATTAGCCTTTAATTGATGACGTACTTTGTGTTTATACTGTTGTTATGAGGCTTTTACACGAGCGTATAATCTTCCCAATAAAGCGATTAAATTAACGACTGTTATGAGTTATCTAAATTTTATTAAACGACTTTCTTTAGCGATAAGCTTATTAATCCTTACATCTTGTAATAGCGAAAGTGCGAAAGAGAGCTTGCGTATAGCAAAAGAGAAAGGCTATGTAAATTATGAAGTATTAGATGACTCGGTTATTTATCATTATATTTATCGTTCAGGAGTTAATTACTATATGGGAGAGGCGGCATCTTTTACTGTAAAAGAGGTTGATCCAAAAACATTAGTGGAACTGACCCAAAACTACGCAAAAGATAAGTCCCATGTCTTTCATAAAGGTCATAAATTAATAAAAAGAGATTCTAAAAGCTTTAGAGTGCTAGATAAACTTATTACTGCAGATAAATACGGGGCGTATATGGATAATAAAATTATCAAGGGGAGTCATGGGCCCAGTTTTAAATTTATCGGAAGACAATACGGTGTAGATAATAATCAAATGTACTATTTAGCTGGTAACTTTTATAGGGTTTTAAAAGGGGTGGATACAAAAACGGCTAAGATAGTAGAGTGTGATAGCTGTTCAGATAGATATGTAGTCGATAAAAAACATGTTTATTACCAAGGGGAATTAATGAAAGCAGTCAACGTAAAGGCATTTGAAGTTATTTCTGATCATTACTCAAAGGATGACGCGCATATATTTTATGGAGCACAAAGAATAAAAAGTGCAGATTACCCTTCTTTTCACATGCTTAAACAATCTAAACCAAAAGGTAAAGTGCTATTCACTGCGGCAGATAAGAACAATGAGTATGGCGTTGGTCATTATCACCAATTAATTGTTCATAAAAAGAAATAGGCAGTTGAATTTTCTGGTTTTTTACCCATATTATAGGGTAGCTTGTTGAAATGTTTTTGATGAATAGGAAACAAATAAAATGAAACGTATGTTTTTATTAATGGCGACAAACTTCGCTATCATTACCGTGTTAGGGCTGGTTTGGTCTGTGCTCGATTCTTATTTTGGCTTAACAGCAAGAATGATGGCAGCGGGAATGCCTGCTGGTTTTAGTTATATCGCAATAATGTCGATAGCACTTGGTTTTGGTGGCGCTTTTATTAGTTTGTGGATGTCTAAAGGCGCGGCAAAACGCAGTATGGGCGTACAGGTGATTGATTCGCCTACCACCAAACAAGAACGCTGGTTGTTTAATGTAGTGCAACGCCAAGCGGAACGTGTTGGCATTGATATGCCAGAGGTCGGTATTTTTCAAGCTAATGAGCCAAATGCATTTGCTACTGGCGCACGTAGAAATGACGCCTTGGTGGCCGTTAGTACAGGGCTGTTAGACCATATGACTGCGGACGAAGTAGAAGCCGTATTAGGACATGAATTAGCGCATGTTGCGAATGGCGATATGGTCACGCAGACTTTATTACAAGGCGTTATGAATACCTTTGTGTTCTTCTTCGCGCGTGTTATCGCGCACTTGGTAAATTCCGTCATGTCAGGTAATCGTCAAGGCGGTAGTGGCGGCTTTGGTGCAACGTATTATATTGTCTCCATGGTTGCACAAGTCGGGCTTGGCTTTTTGGCAAATATGATTGTGATGTGGTTTTCACGTTACCGCGAGTTTCATGCAGATAAAGGTGGTGCTGATTTAGCCGGTCGAGAGAAAATGATTGCGGCGTTACGTAAATTACAACAGGTGAATCAACCGCATGACCTTCCTGGTGAAATGGCAGCGTTTGGTATCGCAGGTGGTTTAGGTCGCGGTATGAAGAAGTTATTGATGACGCATCCGCCCTTAGAAGAGCGTATTGCTGCGTTAGAGAATGCTAAATAACAATTTAGGATTCTGCCTGCTCAAGTAAAGTAGAGGCAATGCTAGATGCGCTGCCAAGATAGGGTGCAATAGAGATTTTTTTATCAGGCTGTTCTTTTTGTACTATTTCAACTTCTGCAGGTACATCTTTGGTTACGTGTCTACCTGCGGATAAAAAGTAGGGGAGTACAACCACTTCATCTGCACCCTGCGTAATTGCCTGACGAATACCATCGGGTATTAGGGGTTTTGCAAGTTCGAGAAACGCACAGCTTACTGCATCAAAGTCATGATTCATCGTATTCATTCTCAGTGCTAATTCTCTTACTTCATCGTTCGATGCTTCACGTCGAGAACCGTGAGAAACTAATAATAAATAACGCATAAATGGAATATCCTAGATAACATTTTTATTTGTTCTATAATTGTGACTTAA
>DQUJ01000209.1 GCA_015662325.1 Leucothrix mucor
AACGTGATTCAGAAGCGCTGTCCTATGCTATTTATCGTTCTTGCCAACATAAAGCCGATATTGTTGCTGCAGATGAAAAGGAAGCAGGGCAACGTGCCTTACTTAATTTAGGTCACACTTTTGGACACGCCATCGAAACGGGCATGGGCTACGGAAAATGGTTACACGGTGAAGCCATTTCCGCTGGAATGGTAATGGCGGCAGAGTTATCCTGTGAACAAGGTTGGATAGATCAATCGGATATTTCAGGAATGAAAGATTTGCTGAAGAAAGCTAAGTTACCGGTTGAGCCACCTTCAGAACTATCTGCCGAACGTTTTTCTGAATTGATGTCGATAGATAAAAAAGTCCAAGACGGCGTATTACATTTGGTATTAATAAAATCGATGGGTGAGAGTATTATCACGAGTGATTTTGACCCGAATGCTTAGCAAGAAGTGCTATCTCGAAGTACTTGATTACTGAAACGCTAACGAAAAATTAATGAATGAGATGAAAAAAAAATACGCAGCGACACCTGAAACTTCGCGAGGTAGGCACTTTAAAGAACCGTCGCCGACCTATCGGAATGAATTTCAACGCGACCGAGATCGTATTATTCATTCCACTGGTTTTCGCAGGCTAGAATATAAAACCCAAGTCTTTGTTAATCACGAAGGCGACTTGTATCGCACGCGGTTAACCCACTCGCTAGAAGTCGCACAAATAGCCCGTTCGGTTGCACGTACGTTAGGTCTTGATGAGGATTTGACAGAAGCCATCGCGCTGGCACACGATATTGGGCATACACCGTTTGGTCATGCAGGGCAGGATGCATTAAATGCGTGCATGAAAAATTACGATGGTTTTGAACATAATTTACAATCCTTACGCATTGTCGATCAATTAGAAAAAAACTATGCGGATTTTTCTGGCTTAAACCTATGTTTTGAAACAAGGGAAGGAGTACTTAAACACTGCTCTTTAAAAAATGCCAAAATTTTGGGTGATGTGGGCGAGCGTTTCATCAACAAACAACAATCATCGTTGGAAGCACAGCTAACCAATATTGCAGATCAAATTGCTTACAATAATCACGATATTGATGATGGTTTACGCTCTGGCTTAATCACCATTGAACAAATGCGTAAAGTTGATTTATTTAGCGCTCAATACGATAAAGTTATGTGGAAATACCCCGAACTTACGGGCAATCGTTGCGTTCACGAAACCATCCGCCGAATGATTGGCGAACAAGTGATTGATCTTGTCGAAACCAGCCGAACGAATTTAAAAGAAGCGAATCCAGAATCTATTGACGCGGTAAGAAAGCACAATAAACCCTTGATTAGTTTTAGCGAAGAAATGCGCAGTAGAAACCAAGAATTGAAAAAGTTCTTACGTGAAAATCTTTATTTCCATCATAAAGTGCATCGCATGACACGCAAAGCACATCAAGTAATCGAAGCCTTGTTTAGTGCGTTTATGGAAGACATACGTTTGTTGCCCCCCGAACATCAGCAATACGTGCGCAAAGCACAATTAGAAACAGGCAAAACAGGGCAAGCAAGAGTTATTGCCGATTATGTTGCGGGCATGACAGATCGTTATGCGACGGGGGAATATCAACGATTGTTTGGGATTGAGGGGAATGTGTTTTAGTGAGCTTAGACCTAGCTCGCCGATAGGCGATACTAGGACTTAGCGTGTATTAGCGAGCTGGCGCATCAGTCTTGCACAGTTCTTGTTAGTCTGGTGGATAATAAGAAATATAATTGAATAAAAATACTCTTAGATCGTCATTCCCGCATAGGCTGGAATCCATTTGTTGAACGATAGTACCTAGCTCTCTGATAGATTCCGCCTGCGCGGAAATGACCAGTTTTATTTGGATTAATGTCCAAGCTCATACACCGCTCACTAATAGACGCTAAGCTCTAGTGTTGCCTGTCGGCGAGCTAGTGCTAAGCTTTGGCATAATTATTCGGCTTTGCCTCACCCTAAAGGTTCAGCTAAAGCTGTTGTCTCACTATGTTCGGCTGAGTTGTCCATTTTTTAAAAAATAAAATGGCAAGCTCACTAAATTAAGCCCTGATTAAGCCATCACACAGTAAAATTACCTAATAAAAATAATAAACATTCCTCTGTCGGAAACAACATTGAACATAAAAAATACACGAGATGATCAGGTAACCTCCGCCTTATCATCATTCATAAGCCTGCTGTTAGTCGCATCTGTAACTGTTGTTACAGTCGCGTCTACGCCTGCTTTCGCAAAAAAGACAAATAATAAAAAATCATCTGAAAAGAGTATTGATCGCGCCCTTGATAGTGATAAAGATGGACTCAGTGATGCCTATGAAAAAAAAATAGGAACAGAATCTTTTTTAGCTGATACCGATGGTGA
>DQUJ01000245.1 GCA_015662325.1 Leucothrix mucor
TAGTTGTTTTCCCCTTCCACCCTTTAGGACGATAGCAAAGCATATACTAACAATGTGAATTTTCTACTTCTCAAATGATCTTTCTGGAACAATCATAAGTCACTGATTATTAATAATTTAAAATTATTATTCTGTTATCTTATTGCTGTTTTATAGAGCAGGAGGTTTTAACACACACTCTTTTTATATAGTACACCGAACATAAGAATCGGTGAACATTATGAGTCATATATTACTAACAGGTGCAACAGGCTTTATCGGTCGTCATCTAGTCTTTGCGTTACTCAATAAAGGTCATCAAGTTACAGCCTGTTCAAGAAGTGCTGCAAGCCTACAACGCTTGTATGGTGACAAAGTAACACCTATTTCTATTGATTTTGCTAACGCTACATCTCCACAGGATTGGCTTTCTTATTTAGAAGGTAATAATACGGGTGTTGATGTAGTAATCAACGCAGCAGGCATCATTACGGAAACCGCCACACAAAGTTTTGATGATATTCACACCAATGCGCCTGTTGCATTATTCAATGCCTGTGTAGCCGCTGGGGTGAACCGCGTGATACAAGTATCAGCATTGGGTGCGGATACTGAAATCAATCAGAACCAGAATGATAATCAAACAGCTCATATGAGCCATTATCACCAAAGTAAACAAGCGGCAGATGATGTATTGATGAGCTTGCCGTTAGATTGGTTTGTACTGAGACCTTCAATTATTTATGGCGACGGCGCTAAAAGCATGGGGCTGTTTCAAGCCTTGTCTATTTTACCGCTTGTGCCGTTAGTAGGTTCTGGTAAACAACTTATTCAGCCGATTCATATTGATGATGTGGTTGCATCTATTATCGCGGCGATTGATTCCTGCAGTACTGCTCAGAAGCAGATAGATCTTGTTGGTTCGTCGGTGATTAGTTATGCATCGTTTATGCAAAAGATGAGGGCCTGGTTGAATGACGCGAGTGCAACCAAACAACCCTTTCGAACCTTTAAGATGAGTTTAGGCGTATCGAAACAACTAGTAAAACTGGGACGATTGATTAGTGAGCCTGCATTAAACCCAGAGACAATGCAGATGTTAGATCACAGTAAAGTCTACAATGTGGCAGAGGTGGAAACGCACCTTCAACGTCCGTTACAAAGCTTAGATCAATACTTACAAAATAATCCCGTGACACAAGCACAACGCTGGCATAGTCGTTTGTATCTGCTGCGTCCTTTAATGCGCTATGTGCTTGCCTTTGTTTGGATATGGACAGGGATTGTGTCTGCTTTTTTATACCCGCAAGAGCAAAGTTATCAACTGTTATCAGCTGTTGGGATTAGCGGGGTGGTTTTGCCAATCATGCTGTATTCAGCTGCCTTTATTGATTTTATTATAGGCATTTCAGTGCTATTTGCTTGGCGTGTACGACTTGTCGCTCAACTACAAATTGGCATGATTGTGATCTATACAATCATCATCAGCTTTGCATTGCCTGATTTCTGGTTGCACCCATTTGGCCCAATTTTGAAAAACCTACCCTTGCTTATATTTATAGTTATTTGGTCAGTACTAGAGGAGCAAAAGCCATGAATTTCTTAATGTTGAAGGCATTACACATCATTAGTGCCTTTTTATTATTCGGTACGGGTTTAGGCAGTGCTTTTTATAAATTTATGGCAGACAAACACGGCGATATTAAACACATCGCCATTACCAACCGCCATGTGGTGATAGCAGACTGGATATTTACCACACCCGCTGTGATCTTTCAGCCAATCAGCGGTGTGATCTTGGCGAATATGATTAATTTACCATTGACCACACCGTGGATTATGACATCTCTAATTTTGTATGTGTTTGCTGGGATTTGTTGGTTGCCCGTGGTTTATTTACAGATACAAATGCAGAAAATGGCAGAGCAGGCGGTTTTGACTAATACGGATTTACCCATGCGTTATCATCGCTATGCACGGTGGTGGTTCTGGTTGGGAGTGCCTGCTTTTCTGGCGATTATATTGGTGATTTTTATGATGGTGTTTCATCGGGTGTTTTGGGTTTAGGTGTTTAACATTTTATCAAGACGAAGGTATTTTGATAATCCTAGATCGACTCAGGTGATCATGTAATGCCAGATTGTTTTTATCAAACAGTATCCACAATAAACTGAAGCCAAATCCTGCACTAATAAAACGTATTAACGCTTGTGTCCAAGAAATATTACTGCCTAATTGATTAATCACTTTAATATTCCAAACCTTCATTCCAGGGGTTTGTCCGCTTTTCGTCCAAAAGTAGCCAAAATATAAGAAAGGCACAATAATCCAAAGATTCCTAAGCAAGAAATTAATTGGGCTGTCTGCAGGAATAGTGGGGATGTTTTTTTCCTCGCCTATTTTAATTTGTTCAAGCGTGACCAGTTCTAATTGAATAATGATTTGTTGGATAATTAGAGTAATAATAAAAGCGAAAAAAAGCGCAATCAGAACATCGTAAAGAATGGCAATGATACGCGAGCCGATGGTCGCTGGTATAAGGTTAGTACTCATACTTATTTAAGTTCCTGTGTCATGGCTCTTGCTTCATGTTCAAAAAGTTTTTAAGCATGTCATGCCCATGTTCCGTAAGGATAGATTCGGGATGAAATTGCACGCCTTCAATCGCATATTCTTTATGACGAACACCCATTATCTCATCTATCTCGCCACATTCGGTTTCGGTCCATGCGGTTATTTCTAGACAGTCGGGCAGGGTGTCTTGATCAATCACTAATGAATGGTAACGGGTGGCTTCAAACGGTTCGGGTAAGCCTGCAAAAATGCCCACTTCTTTATGATACATGCTGGAGGTTTTGCCGTGCATGATCTCTTCGGCGCGAACAATGTCGCCACCAAAGGCTTGCCCGATGGCTTGATGACCTAAACACACGCCAAAAATAGGAAGCATTCCTTTGTAGTGATTAATCACTTCCAGTGAAATACCGGCTTCTGTTGGCGTACAAGGGCCAGGTGAGATCATGATGCGTTCTGGGTTAATTTTTTTAATATCATCCAGCGTAATTTCATCGTTGCGTTCGACTAATACATCTGCGCCTAGCTCGCCTAGATATTGCACGAGGTTGTAAGTGAAGGAGTCGTAGTTATCTATCATTAAAATCATTTGCGTATCCTCCTTTATTTATGAGAGCCATCAAGACCAGCAGCGGCTTGACTCACCGCTCTAAAAATAGCACGGGCTTTATTCATGGTTTCCTTCCATTCCAGATCAGGTTTGGAATCATAAACGATGCCAGCACCTGCTTGAATGTGGAGCGTATCATCTTTAATCACTGCGGTACGAATCGCGATGGCAGTGTCCATATTACCGTTCCATGCCAGATAACCGATTGCGCCAGAATAAATGCCGCGCTTTACTGGTTCTAATTCATCAATGATTTCCATGGCACGTATTTTAGGTGCGCCGCTGACGGTTCCAGCAGGGAAGGTAGCACGTATTACATCAATCGCGCTTAAATCGGGAATCAGTTTACCGACTACGTTCGAGACAATATGCATCACGTGTGAATAGCGTTCAATGGTCATTTTATCGGTGAGTTTAATCGTACCGATTTGGCTTACTCGACCGGCATCGTTTCGCCCTAAGTCAATCAGCATTAAATGCTCGGCTAATTCTTTGGGGTCGTTTAATAATTCTTTTTCCATCGCCAAATCTTTGGCTTTATCATGGCCGCGTTTGCGCGTACCCGCAATTGGTCGTACGGTGATTTCTTTATCTTCGTTGGGTTCACCTGCAAGTCGCACTAAAATCTCGGGTGATGAACCCACAATATGAAAGGTGTCACAGTTCATAAAGTGCATATAAGGCGATGGATTAAGTGAGCGTAAAGAACGGTATAAATCCAACGGTGGTGCTTTAAAAGGCACGCTCAATCGCTGGGATAACACCACTTGCATGATGTCGCCCGCTTTAATGTATTCGCGTGCAGTTTCTACCGCCGCTTTAAAATCTTGTTCGGTAAAGCCAGAAACAAAGTCTTCTTCATTAATGACTTGAGAAGATTTTACGGGTTGATAAAGCGAGAGTGGCTCATGTAGGCGATGGGTTAAATAATCTAAACGTTCTTGAGCCATCTCATATTCACCCGCCTTCGCGTGAACAATAATAGAGAGAATGCCATTGAGCGTATCAAATACGACAACTTCCTCTGATAACATCAATAAAATATCGGGCGTTTGCACAGGATCAGGCTTGTTTTCAGCCTCTACGTTTGCCAGTTTGGGCTCGATATAACGAATCGTTTCATAGCCAAAGTAACCCACTAAGCCGCCGTTAAAACGTGGCATTCCTTCAATCTCAGGGACTTTGATTTGGTCTTTATAGTTTTCAATCCACGCGAGTGGATCAGCAACAGTTTCTGTTGATTCAACTTTATAGTCAGTTGACACTTCGACTTCATTTCCTGTCACTTTAATAATAGTGCGTGCAGGCAATCCAATCATCGAATAACGCCCCCATTTTTCACCGCCTTTAACCGATTCAAACAAATACGAATAGGGCCCATTGGCAAGTTTGAGATAAGTGCTTAACGGTGTGTCTAAATCTGCGAGGACTTCACGTACTACAGGAACGCGATCGTAGCCCTCGGCGAGATAGGATTCAAATTGGGATTTTGTGAGAGAACTAGAATTTGTCATGGTAAAACCTGTTTAACATTGTTTGGCGCATTTGGCGCTTTATTTTGGATATGAGAATACAACGACCTTTTTTTCAAAAGGTACTAAATCCAAAGCCAGTTATAAAACAGATTATTCATAAGAAACATTTTAACGTATTTTATTTGATTTTTCTATGCGAGCGGATGAATTTTGTAGGGTCGATATAACCGTTGGTATGTTTTGAGTAACCTTGACCGATTGGCATATTGATTGTATTGCGAATTTCAAAGTGTAAATGCGCCAAGTAAATACCACCTGCATTACCAATAGTGCCAATTTTACTTCCTTTTTTTACAAGGCTACCCGTCTTTACCAAACGAGTGTTTAAATGGGCATAAAGCGATTCAATATAAACAGGTTTTTGTTGCGTACCCTCTTTTGTGTGATAGCTGTGATAAATACGAATCACGTTTCCCCAGCCGCCTTTTAAGTCATCAGAGAAAGACACAATACCGTCACTGATTGCGTATACAGGATCACCGAAATCTGTATTGCCACCCCCTGTTCCATTCCAATCTTCCCCAAGATGGTAGTTTTTACCAAATTTTTGAGCGTTGTAATAGTGTTTCGCATTGGGTTTGCCGACAGGATAATCAAAAGAGTGTGTTGTCGGACAGGATGATAAAAGTGTTGATTTTGATTTTATTTCATCTGTTATATCCGCAAAAACGGTACGGGCCGATAGGACTAATGTAAGCAGTGTTGCAAGTGATGCGAGCGTAGAAAGTGAAATGCGTGTTACCTTAAATTGCATCAATATAAACCCAGTTACCTTTAACGCGAGTAAACAGACTTTTTTCTTTGTGTTGTTCAATCTCACCCATTAATGACGGGCTGAATCGGCTAGTGATAAATTCTACCATGCCTGTTTTATCATCAGCACCACCTGCTTGAGTAGACACTATTTTTAAGGCAATTAAGGTTTGTGGGCCAGAGGCTTTTAAACTTTGCAAAGAAGGGCGTGTTGATGCGTGCCAAGTACGAAATAAATATTGCGCATCGCCCATAACATAAGCTGTGTAGCGTGACCGCATTAGTGCTTCGGCGGTAGGCGCGTGACCGCCTGATGGGTGATATTGCCCACAGCATTGCTCATAGGGTAATGTTGATAGGCAAGGGCAGGTGTTTTTTGATTGTTTAGTCATATAGTAACCCTTAAGGAGAGCTTGATAAAGGTTTCAGGCTGGGAATGAGATAAAGTATGCTGGGTATGCAAAGGTTCAGCTCCCTCCACTTAGCAAGCGATGTACTGAGCGTAGTCGAAGTGGGGGAGGGGATAGAATATTGAGCTTGGTCATTAGTAACATCATTCTACCCTCACCCCAGCCCTCTACCTGCTTGGGAGAGGGAGCTTGTAGGTTTAACCAGCCTTAACCATTTCCTTCAATTCAACAAAAGAATCAATCACGGCATCGGGGTTAGAATCACGAATATCATCGCCGTGGTTATAACCATATGACATACAAATAATATCAAAACCTGCTGCGCGAGCGGCTTTTACGTCGGATGTTGAATCACCTAACATCATCGACTTTTTCGGATCAACACCGAGTTCTTTTGCACCGTGTAGTAATGGCATTGGGTCAGGTTTTTTCTTGGGTAATGTATCGCCACTAATGACAATTTCAAAATCATCCCAAAGCCCTAAATCTTTAAGAATAGGGTGGGTAAACTCTGCATCTTTATTGGTGATACAGCCGATTTTAATGCCCAAAGTTTGTAAGTAATCCATGCCTTCACGAACGCCAGGGTACAGCACGCTACGTTTTGATGTGTTTTCAGCATAAAGCGCTCGAAAAATGGGCATTGCTTTTTCGAAAATATCCGCATCGTGATCTGCATTGAGATCATTCGCAATACCGCGTTCAACGATACGAATAACGCCATTGCCGACCCATTCACGTGCAGCCGCTTCGCCACGCGGTGGTAAACCGACTTGTTTTAATGTTTCATCTAAACACCATGAAAGATCGGGGACAGAATCAACTAATGTTCCGTCAACGTCGATCATAATGAGTTCTGGGGTAAATATTTTAGACATAGTAGAAGTCTTCTAAATTAAAATTATAGGGGGTGTAAACCACAGAGAGTAAACAAACCTAAGAAGGCTTTTCTCTGTGCTCTCTGTGGTTAGATCGTTTTTAAACGTTAGCTTTAGCTAACTCTGAACGGAACTCTGTGATAATTGTTTCGTAGTGGTTTGGATCTTCTGGGTTGTTTGCACCGAAGATGGCAGAACCTGCCACAAACATATCTGCGCCCGCTTCTTTAATTTCTTTGATGTTGTTTGCTTTAACGCCACCGTCTACTTCTAGGCGAATATCAAAGCCAGAATCATCAATCATCTTGCGTACTTGCTTTAGTTTATTCAGTGTTGATGGAATAAAGCTCTGCCCGCCAAAACCCGGGTTAACCGACATCAGCATGATTAAATCCACTTTGTCCATTACATACTCAAGTGCGTCAAGTGATGTTGCAGGGTTAAATACCAAGCCAGATTTACAACCAAGATCACGCGTTAATTGAAGTGAACGATCAATGTGCTTTGACGCTTCTGGGTGAAACGTAACGTAACTTGCGCCTGCTTTAGCAAAATCAGTGATTAGTTGATCAACCGGCTGCACCATTAGGTGAACGTCAATCTCAGCGGTTACACCGTGTTTACGAAGCGCATCACACACCAAGGGACCAATCGTAAGATTAGGTACGTAGTGATTATCCATTACGTCGAAATGCACCACATCTGCGCCAGATGCTAGAACTTTGTCTACTTCTTCGCCTAAACGAGCAAAGTCAGCAGAAAGAATAGAGGGAGATATTTGATCAGGTAAACGTGCCATGTGTGATGTTCCTTATAAAAGATTGTTTAGTAATATTGTTAGTAATAACGGCACTTTACCTGCTGTATCCAATAGTTTCAAATTGTTTCAAATAAAGTCGGTATAAAAGAGTAAAAAATTCAGATCATTAGTTGTTCCAAAAGTAGTAGCAGACAAAAAGTAGTTCCGTACCCTTCGACTTCGCTCAGGGGACTGTTGGGGTGTAGCTCCCTGAGCGAAGTCGAAGGGCGCGGAGAACATGAACTTATATTTATTCTAGTAATACGTATGCAAATACATATGGGATAATTAATAGAGAAATGTTATTCAGCGCATATCCATTAAAAATATTATAGAATCGTCTTTAAATTAGTAAAAGTTACCCTTATATATGTCATATGTTTAAACGAATAAAAGAAGACATCTCCTGCGTATTTGATCGTGATCCTGCGGCGCGTAATAGGTTTGATATTATTACGACCTATCCTGGGGTGCATGCCATTATTATGCATCGCTTAAGCCATGCCTTGTGGGGTAAAGGTTTTAAATGGTTAGCGCGTGTAATGTCGAATCTAGCACGTTGGTTTACGGGGATTGAAATCCACCCCGGCGCGGTGATTGGAGATCGTTTTTTTATTGATCACGGTATGGGTATCGTCATTGGTGAAACAGCAGAAATTGGCAACGACTGTTCCTTGTATCATGGCGTTACGCTAGGTGGAACCAGTTGGAGCCCTGGGAAGCGCCATCCTACTTTAGGCAATGATGTGGTGGTGGGAGCTGGCGCAAAAATATTAGGACCTATCTTAATTAATGATGGCGCACGTATTGGTTCTAATGCTGTGGTCGTAAAAGAAGTAACCGCAGGCGCAACCGTGATAGGCGTACCCGGTCGTGAAGTGGTGCGCAGTACCGATGATACTCAAAAAAATAGAGAGAAGATTGCTAATAAAATGGGCTTTGAAGCCTATGGTGCGACTCAAGGTATGTCCGACCCAGTAGCGAAAACAGTCAATCGAATGCTTGATCATATTCATAAGATGGATGTGCGCATGGATAAAATGTGTAAACAAATGCATAGTTTAGGGGGCGAGTTTGATTTTGAGCCGTTGCCAGAATTGAAGGATGCAGAGTTGAGTGAGTGTGGGACTGATTCTGAAAACGTACCTGAAAATCAAGATAAAATAACTCCCTCTACTTAGCAAGTGAGAGACAATATTGTTCGTTGTCGGATAACTATTGTAATGCTAAAGAACGTAAAAAATAATATTTAACAATGATTAAAACCAAGAATTAATCTGCTTAACAAAAATATCCTATGAAGAGTATACAAAAGGAAAAACATCAACGATATAAGTGACATATTCTAAGGACCTATGAGTTATCTCCACGGTTTCTCCTCCACAAAATAAAACTCAATAACCCCAATACCACAACGGGCAACCAAGAGGGCACACCCAGCCAAATCTGTCGGCTCGGTTTAGTTAGTGATTTAAACCAAAACCCTGCTTTGTTGTAGCTTGAATCTATCGGTGGCAACACAGGTTGTGGGTGCATAAACGTTGCGGCTAAATCAAATGGCTCAAAAGGTTTGGGCGAATCGTGCGGTCGTAATGATTTTCCTCCGCCAAGCCAGATCGAGCCATTACCCGGCCAACGTACACGATAATAGGAATGCTGTATTTGTGTTTGCTGTTGTTGTTCATTATCAGCATTTACCCGCTGATCATGATCAATCCCCACAGACGTATAGTGCGTGTAGCTGGTTGCCCACATCACACTGCTTCCGAGTAAGCCAAGTAAAAGCAGGGCGAGTAGTGCTTTCTTGAGCATTGGTTTTAATTCAGCGCTTTTTGCTTATCAAAATACTCACGGGTGACTTTAAACACCATGGGCGATAACAAAACTAAGCCAATTAAATTAGGAATCGCCATCAAACCATTGAGCGTATCAGCTATATTCCACATCAACCCAATCTTGAAGTTCGCAAATGACAGTACCGCAATTACCCATGCAATTCGGTAAATAATTAAGCTTTTTTCGTGGAATAAATACTGCCAACAACGCTCGCCATAATACGACCAACCCAAGATGGTGGTGAATGCAAATACCGTCAGCGCAACGGTAACAATATATTCGCCACCAGGAATGGAAGAACCAAACGCCATCGAAGTCAACTCTGCACCATTCTTGCCCGATGTCCAAGCACCCGAGGTGATAATAACCAGCGCCGTCATCGTACATACAATAATAGTGTCGATGAATGTGCCCAGCATCGCAATAATGCCCTGCTTAACAGGGTTGTCTGTTTTTGCGGCCGCGTGTGCAATCGCGGCAGAACCTAAGCCCGATTCATTTGAGAATACCCCGCGAGCCACACCAAAACGAATCGCGGCGGCAACGGCAGCACCAGCAAAACCACCTGTTGCAGCGGCAGGATTAAATGCGTGGGTAAATATTAATGAAAACGCAGAAGGAATTTCGTTGATATTTATTGCTAAAATAACCAGTGATGCACCTACGTATAACACAATCATTACGGGGACTAATTTACCTGCCACATCAGCAATACGTTTAATGCCGCCGAAAATCACCACCGCCACTAAAACCGCCACCGCGATACCGGTTAAATAAGTTGGTATTTCAAAGTTAGTTTTTAACACAGCCGCCATCGAATTTATTTGTACGCCGTTACCAATTCCAAACGCAGCAATCGCGCCAAAAATAGCAAAGGCTAAACCCAGAAATTTTCCTAATCGCGGTGATTTTTTGCCGACACCATTTTTAAGATAATACATAGGCCCGCCTACGTATTTGCCGTTGTGATCGACTTCACGATAAGTGACGGCGCAAACCGCTTCTGCATACTTGGTTGCCATACCCAAAAACGCAATCAACCACATATAAAAAATTGCGCCAGGCCCGCCGAGTGCAATCGCCGTTGCTACACCTGCAATATTACCAGTGCCAACAGTGGCAGATAACGCCGTCATTAGTGCATTAAATGGTTTGACTTCACCTTGCCCTTTTTGGCCTCTGCCTTCGTCTTTATCAAATAATAATTTAAAGCCGTAGCCGACTTTCCGCCACGGCATAAAGGCTAAACCGACCGTTAAAAACAAGCCTGTTAAACCCAGCGCCGCAAGCATCGGTGGGCCCCAAGCAAAGCTGTTTACTTGGCTGATAATTGCATTAAGCCCTTCCAAGTTGAACTGTTCCATCCAAGTGTCATCCTTTTGTTTTTTATTTTAATAAGAGACGTGAGCAGTCTCTATAAACAGTGGCTTAGATTAGTCTACGAGGCAGTTTCAGTACCCTTCAACTGTTCTAATTCGTTCCTGAGGAATAGTCGCTGCCGCTCGGCTCGAACAATGAGAACTTATTCCTTTCTAGCAACAATATACAAAAAAAGACCCACTAAAAAACAGAGGGTCTTTTTTTGTATATGGCGGAGAGGGAGGGATTCGAACCCTCGGTACGGATAAACGTACACACACTTTCCAAGCGTGCTCCATAGGCCACTCGGACACCTCTCCAATAACGAGGGGAGTTTAAGCTGTTTTAACATCAGAGACAAGCTTATGATGTTCTGAATTACGTCTCTCTAAAATAACGGGGTAAAAGTTTTTCTGCTTTATTTCATACTCATTCTATTATGCTAAGATGGCGATATAAGTTTGTCTAAAGCATTGCACAAGGAGCGCAATTATAAATACGCAAGGAATAAAAAAATCGGTAGGTGGATCATTTTTAGCGGGGAGTCTATTGATGGGGTTGCTGGTAAGCCCTGCTTATGCAGAGAACTTGCTACAGGTTTATCAACAGGCAAAGTTAAATGATGCGCAACTTAAGGTCAGTGAAATAGGGTATCTTGCGGCGCTGGAATCAAAGCCACAGGTGCTTTCGGGTCTTAAACCTCGGGTTGATTTAAAGGCGAGTACGACTTACGGTTTACAGTATACGGGGCGCACTTTTCGAGGCGAGGATGGCAATGCTTTTTTAAATGGGGCTTATGAATTATCGCTAAGTAAACCGTTGTTGAATAGAAAGCTTAAGGCGCAGATTAAACAGGTGGATGCATCGTTATTGCAGGCAAAAGTAAATCTTGAGAAAGATCGTCAGGATTTAATTATTCGGGTGGCAGAGGCTTATTTTCAATGCCTAAATGCGAATGAGACACTCACTTTTAGAAAGTCTGAGAAAACAGCTATTGGGCGACAATTAAAACAGGTCAAAGCGTTTTTTGATGCAGGGCGTTCCGCCATCACCGATGTGAAAGAGGCGCAAGCGCGTTACGATCTTGCGAATGCGCAGGTCGAAATTGCAAAGCAACAAATTGATGTATCGCGTGAATCTTTAAGAGCGATTACCACGCGTTATTATAAGGGCCTAAATGGTGCTGCCAATAATATTCCATTATTAACGCCTAAGCCGAATAGTATTGAGGCTTGGTCAAAGTCTGCGATTGCTAATAATAAACAAATTATAGCCGCGCAGTATGCGATAGATGTAGCGCAAAAAGCGGTGGATATAGAACGTGCCGCTAAAAGCCCCACGGTTAATTTATTTGCTAGGCATTCTGGTGGTTCGACCTTTGGTGAAAATGCCGTCGATCAAGATAAACTGGATGCATCTGTTGGGGCGCAATTCAGTATGCCGGTTTATCACGGTGGCAACATAGCGTCGCGTATTAGAGAAGCGCGTCATAAATTACGTCGAGCTCGACAGCAGTTAGAGTTACAAAAACGGGTTGTTACGCAACAAACGCGAGCGGCGTATCTTACTATTCTTTCTGGTTTATCTCAGGTGAAAGCATTAAAACAGGCGTTAAGCTCAACTCAGGTTGCGGCGAAAGCGACGCAAGCAGGTTTTGATGCGGGCACACGTACGGCGGTTGATGTACTGTTGGCTTTGCGCGAGACCTTTTCTGCGCAACGGGATTATTCAACAGCACGTTATGAGTTTTTATTAAATACCTTGAAATTAAAGCAAGCGACAGGGACTTTGTCTGAAGCTGATTTGGCGGCGATTAGTAAGTTATTAAATAAACGATAAAAACCGA
>DQUJ01000170.1 GCA_015662325.1 Leucothrix mucor
ATGCTTTTCCTCCATACCAGTAATCACCTAGAAAATTTAGCGCAACAATTTGCGCATGTGACACGCACGCCTTTAAGCGATGTTTTCCAATCTGAAAAAGTCGTGGTTCAAAATGCTGGAATGGCACGTTGGTTGTCGTTAAATGTAGCTGATCTAATGGGTATCAGCGCAAATATGGATGCACTTTTTCCTGCTGAATTTATGTGGAAGTTACTACTTTCAGTGGTTTCAGACGTGCCATTGCAAGATCCTTGTGCGCCTAAAGTATTGCGTTGGCGATATTTTCGTATTTTATTACAACATGAGACAGAACACCCAGAACTCAGTAAACATATCGGTCATTATATTAGCGATGAGGCAAGCGCATGGGATTTGGCGAGTGAGTTATCTCAACTACTTGATCAAACTCTTTTTTATCGGGATGATTGGATTCGTGAGTGGGAAAGTAACGAAGATGAAATTAGCCAAGATGATTGGCAAGCTCTTCTTTGGAAAACAGCGATTACTGATAATCAACTGGTGCATTGGTTGGCGCTGCAAGATCAATTTGTTAATAAGCTTGAATCTGTTGATGCTAACGATTTACCTGAGCGTGTTTCCTTCTTTTCATTGTCGGCATTGTCGCCTGGTTATCTTCGTTTATTAGGCGAGCTTGGTAAGAAGACCGATGTTCATTTGTTTATTATCAACCCGTGTAAGGAATATTGGGGTGACATTCAGTCTGAAAAACAGATTGCAAAACTAAAGGCTAAGTTGGCTGAACAAAAAGGTGGGGACAAGCAGGGCTATTATGAAGTGGGTAATCCTTTGCTTGCATCTATGGGTAGGCAAGGGCGTGATTTTTTAGATCAGTTATTGGATTTACCTAATGTTGAAGAAATCAACGATTGGAAAGAAAGCCTGCAACCATCAACGCTTCTGCAAAAAATTCAACACGATGTACTTCACTTGTGTCATCTTTCACAATCACAAACTGATTCAGCTGATGTTGAGGCAGCACTTGAAAAACAAGGACCTGAAGAAAATGAAACTGTAGAAAAAGGGTCTGTTAAAAAAGAGGTAGTAAAGAGCAACGACGCATCGCTTCAAATTCATGCCTGCCATAGTGCCTTACGAGAAGTTGAGGTGTTGCATGATCAGCTGTTAGATATAATCCAAAAAAGTCCAGAGACTGCACCTGCTGATATTGCAGTAATGATGCCCGATATTGAAACTTACGCGCCGTATATCGAGGCCGTTTTTTCAAGTACGGCGATACAATCAAATCAAACATTACCGTTTTCGATAGCGGATAGAAACCCAGCTACATCACAGTTAGCAATAGAGGCCATGTTAAAGCTATTAACGCTTGCAGATTCCCGTTTTGATGTGGAAGCAGTTTTTGAATTACTGGATTATGAAACGATTCGCCAACGATTTTCATTACAAGAAGCAGAGGTCATTCAATGCAGGGAATTGGCGCGTGCAACCAATATTCGCTGGGGAATTAGTGATAAGACGCGTAATAAAGAAGGCCTACCGAATACTGTAGAACATACGTGGCGCTATGCGTTGGAGCGTATGTTGTTAGGCTATGCGCTATCAGGTGATACCTTTTTTAATGTTGATACTGATGGCTCTAGTAATGATGAATCTGCTTTTCCAATACTGCCATATACGGAAATAGAGGGCAGCAATGCGCAAATTTTAGCGAGTTTAAAGCAGTTTACGGATGTGGTTTTCAGGTTGAATAATTGGGTGGATAAAAATTATTCGATTAACGTTTGGTTAGAAAAAATCAAAGATTTAATTCAGAATTTGTTTAGCGAAGAGTCTCAGATAGAGTCGTTGTTTAAGACACTAGAAGACATAAAACAACAAATAAAATTAGCAGAGCTGGATGATGATTTAACCTTATCGTTTGCGGTTATTAATAAAATCATCAAGAACAGCTTAGAGGAAATCAGTGGTTCTGAAAACTTCCTTAGCAAAGGCATTACGTTCTGCGCTTTAATGCCGATGCGTAGTGTGCCATTTAAAGTGGTGGCGTTGTTGGGCATGAATGATGGTGAATTTCCGCGTC
>DQUJ01000181.1 GCA_015662325.1 Leucothrix mucor
ATAAAGTCCACGCCTGTTTCTGCTATTAATTGAACGGTATCAAGGTCTACTCCGCCAGATGCTTCTAGTAAGATGTCATTGTTATTCTTTTTGTTCTCCACAACTGCTTCACGCATACTGATTAAATCGAAATTATCCAGCATGATAATATTTGCACCTGCTTGACTGGCTTCACGGAATTCCTTCATGTCTTCTGTTTCGACTTCAATTTTGATTGTAGGGTGCAAGACTTTTGCCTGCTTTACGGCTTCTGTAATAGAACCAGCCGCCATGATGTGGTTTTCTTTAATTAAAATCATATCGTATAAACCAATACGATGATTTTGTCCGCCACCACAGAGAACCGCATATTTTTGCGCATCACGTAGATTTGGTAAGGTCTTGCGCGTATCTAACACTTTGGTATTAGTTTCTGTTTCTACTTCTGCAATCGCTTCCACATATTGATTGGTCAATGTTGCGGTTGCAGAAAGCGTTTGTACAAAGTTAAGTGCGGCGCGTTCGCCACTGAGTAGGGCGCGGGATGTTCCAGAAAGTTTACATAAAATTGCGCCTGCCTTAATGCTATCGCCGTCTTTATAGTTCCAGATGATTTTAGTTGTATCGTCAATTTGTTTAAACACTTCATCAAACCAAGCAACACCCGAAAGAATTGCATCATCACGGCAAATAACGCTTGCGACAGAAGTAGCATCTTCTGGAATTAAGTCTGCAGTCACATCGCCAGAACCAATATCTTCTTCGAGTGCGAGTTTAACTTGTGCGGGAATGTTGTTTGGAAGTTTCATGGGAAATCCTGTGATTATGTTTAAAAGCATTTTGCCACGGAAACCACGGAAAAACACGGAAGTTATTGTTGTATATACTAGTTAAAAACTATGTACTTATAAGAACAAAGACGTCCGCAGATTACATAGAGTTCCGCGTAATCTGTGGATAAATATTTTTAGGATTATTTAGTCCGTACTAACAACCTGTGCACTCAGTGCATCGTTCATTGGTTTCTTTATTCCGTGAAATTCTGTGGTTTCGTGGCAAAAAGTATTCAAAAAAAAGGGAGACATAAAGTCTCCCATTTTTAACAGATATTTGTGCTCACCTACTTCAAACGCGTCACACCCATCATTTTAAGTATAGATTTCTCGTAAAATGGCTCTGAGCTACCCTTCTTCATCTTGCGAATAAAGTATTTCTCAAATGCAATCTTAGCCAAGTGAACCCATTTACCTTTCTTAAACCAAGCGACATTGCGCGGTGGAATTTGTGGGATAGCCAAGAACGCTGCACCTGTATCACCAAAGTCAGCCAAACAAAGTGCTGTCCAAGTGCCTTTTGCATGTGGCTCTTTACCCTCAATAGCCGCTTCAATATTATGCACGGCTGATGTCACCATAGACTCGATCATATAACCTGTTTTTGGTGCGCCTGTGGGTACAGGTGTAGCCTCAACAGGTGGAATCGCCACACAAACACCTGCAGAATAAATATTCTGGTAGGTTGGATTACGATGAAATTCATCAATCATTACAAAGCCACGTGGGTTACATAAGCCTTCAACGCCAACAACCGCATCAACACCGAAGAATGCTGGGAGCATCATGGCAAGATCAAACTCTAACTCATGCTCTTGATAAATCTCACCTTTCGCATCCAGTTCGCTGATGAACATTTTTCCTTCTTCAACTTTTGTTGTTTTAGCATTGGAGATCCATTTGATGTGTCGGTTTCTTAATTCTGATTCCAACATGCCTTTTGAATCGCCCACGCCGCCAAGACCTAAATGCCCAACATAAGGTTCTGAGGTTACGATAGTAATATGGAATTTATCACGCATTTTGCGTTTTTTAAGGTCTGTATCAACGATTAGTGCAAACTCGTAAGCAGGGCCAAAACAACTGGCGAATGGCATAGCGCCAACAACAATGTGCCCACTGCCTTTTTCGATTTGTTTTTTGTAATCTTCGTAGAACATTTCTGCATGATCAACCGTACAAACAGAATGCGTGTGACCACCGTGAGGACCTGCGCCTTCAACTTCATCAAAGAATAACTTAGGACCTGTCGCGATGATCATGTAATCATAATCAATGGTATCGCCGCCTTCCATTTCAAGTGTGTTGTTTGCCGCATTAATTTTATCAACACGACCTGTAATAAACGTAATGCCTTTTTTAGTTACATATTTTTCAATAGGGAAGGTAATGTCATTACGACTTCTCCAGCCTACGCCCACCCACGGGTTTGACGGGGTGAACTGAAAATAATCACGCTCGTTGATTAGCGTAATATCGTGGCTACCGCCGAGTACATCTTTTAATTCATATGCGGCTGGCATTCCACCAGTGCCCGCTCCTAATACGACGATCTTCGCCATAGTCAATCTCCTTTTTGTATTATGTATTTATTATTTATATTTAGAGTGCTGTTTAGAAGCTCGATAAATTAAGAGGCTTCTTAGAGCAAAAATAATGCTGTACAGCATGGAAATTTGATCTGAATACTGGCTAGGATAACACCATAAGTTGAAGGGTTAGTCAATTAAAACACGCTGATCACATGATATAAGAATTGTCTAACATACTTATGTATAAGGTAATATTAAATAAATCTCAGGTATAATAGAACCATGAAAACATATTTAGTAGGTGGCGCAGTAAGAGATAAATTACTGGGTCTTGCCGTCAAAGATAACGACTGGGTAGTGACGGGTGCAACACCGGATGAAATGCTCGAAAAAGGCTTCACCCCAGTAGGTAAAGATTTCCCTGTATTTTTGCACCCTAAAACACACGAAGAATACGCGTTGGCTCGAACTGAGCGAAAAACAGCGGCGGGCTATCATGGCTTTCAATTTCATGCAGATAGTAATGTCACTTTAGAAGATGATGTACAACGTCGTGATCTTACGATCAATGCACTAGCTGAAGATGAAAACGGCAATATTCTAGACTATGTTAATGGGCAAGCTGATTTAGACAAACGATTGTTACGCCATGTTTCCCCTGCGTTTGCAGAAGACCCCGTAAGAATCTTACGTATTGCACGATTTGCGGCACGTTTTGCCCCGCTGGGTTTTAAAGTAGCAAAGTCCACCATGACATTAATGCGCGATATGGTAAAACAGGGCGAGGTTGATGCACTCGTAGCGGAACGTGTGTGGCAAGAAATGGAACGCGCATTGGGTGAGCCATCTCCCGATGTGTTTATTGAAGTCTTACGCGAATGTGGTGCGTTAAAAGTATTGTTCCCAGAGATTGATCGTTTGTTTGGTGTGCCTCAGCCAGAGGAGCATCACCCAGAAATAGATACCGGCATTCATACATTAATGGTGTTGCAACAGTCCTGTTTATTAAGTAATGATCCTGTGGTGCGTTTTGCCGCGTTGACGCATGATTTAGGTAAAGGCACCACACCAAAAGAGATATTACCACATCATTATAATCATGAAGAGCGTGGCTATGATCTTGTAAAAGAATTATGCGAGCGTTATAAAATCCCGAATCAATATAGACAGTTAGCCGAAATTACCGCGCGCTACCATACCCATTGTCACCGTGCGTTTGAGATTAAACCTAAGACCTTATTAAAAACATTAAATGCGACAGATGCTTTTCGAAAACCAGAACGATTTGAGCAATTTTTACTAGCCTGTACAGCAGATAGTCACGGTCGCCCAGGCTATGAAGATTATGATTACAAACAAGCACCGTTCTTTTCTTTAATGAGAAAAAAAGCCGCTGAAATTGATGTGCAAGAAATTATTAAAGATGGTTTTGAGCGGGAAAAAATTACTGAAGAATTATATCAGCGGCGACTGATTCTTATTAAACATGAACGAAAACAAGTTTCAGACGACTAATAGTTAAGGGGAGCCTGATTAAGTCGATTAAATTTTAGCGCAGAAAAAGCTGTCGCTATTTTTCACGAAGTGAGCCGTAATAGTTATTCTATTACCTCGCCCTAATGCGAGAAAGTTAGTTAAATATTCTGATCTAAAAACGCAGTTAACTGTGATTTATTGAGTGCTCCAACCTTGGTTGCTTCAACTTCTCCA
>DQUJ01000236.1 GCA_015662325.1 Leucothrix mucor
ACAGTTGCCTGAATTTCTTCCGTCATTAACTCATTTTCAGGTGTAGCGGATTCCCGCAGTTTAGAGCCTCCGTCATACTGCTCTGCTTCTTGCGCATCGATATCATCATCAGGCATTCGACGACTTCTCGACACCAGATGATTTTTTGCGGTATTTATAGAAATTCGATACAGCCACGTATAAAACGCACTATCACCGCGAAAATTCTTTAAACCGCGATACGCTTTTATAAAAGATTCTTGCGATATATCCATCGCTATGTGCGGATCATGCACATAGCGATTCACCAGATTGATCACTTTTTGTTGGTATTTTAAAACCAACACATCAAAAGCGCTTTTATCACCTGCTTGAACTCGCCGTACTAATTCTAAGTCTGTTTGGTTCGCGCCCATTAGGGCCTTTCTCCTTTAGATTTTGTTTTTTTACTACAGATTTTATTTTTATCGTAGCTTGTGCTGTAACTTATGTTGTAGCTAATAACGTAACTAAATTCGCTAAAGGATTTTTTATTCTTTACTCTCATTTACAAAGCCTTATATTATAAATATTATACAAGAAATAAAAAAACACCCGCTTAATAGGTCCTTTATACATATTAAACACAATACAAAAAAACAATTTCCCCAATTAATTGATCTGCGTATGATAATCTAATATGCATTAATATCCAACAACAACTATTAACCAATCAACAACTTAATTGAAGATTTTGTAAATAAAAACTTATGTATGATGTTCTAATTATTGGCAGTGGTGCCGCAGGTTTAAGCCTTGCATTAAACCTACCCGAAACACTTAAAATCGCCATTTTAAGCAAAGAAGAATTAACCGAAGGAAGCACCTTTTATGCGCAAGGTGGCATTTCTGCAGTTTTAGATGAATCTGATTCTTTTCAATCACATATAGACGATACAATTGATTCTGGCGCGAGTCTTTGCGATGAAGATGTGGTGCGCTTTGTAGTCGAGCAGGGGCCAGAAGCAATTGATTGGCTACTCAAAGCGGGCGTTCCTTTTTCGCGTGAAGTTAATCAAATAGAAGGCGTCGAAGGCTTGCACTTAACCCGTGAAGGCGGGCATTCAAATCGGCGCGTTGCACATGCCGCAGATGCGAGTGGCAGAGCGATTGAAACGACCTTGGTTTCTAAAATCAATCAGAAAACAAATATTGAGTTATTTGAACATCACATCGCGATTGATTTAATCACTGCGCATAAAATAAAAAATATCGATAAAGATAAGCAAGACAATCAATGTCTCGGCGCTTATGTACTCAATAACAACACTAAAAAAATCAGTGTATTTGATGCCCGCTTCACTATTTTAGCAACAGGTGGCGCAAGTAAAGTCTATTTGTATACCAGCAACCCAGACGGCGCGAGTGGCGATGGTATCGCCATGGGTTGGCGCGCAGGGTGTCGTGTCGCCAATATGGAATTTATGCAGTTCCACCCGACATGTTTGTATCACCCACATGCAAAATCCAATTTGATTACCGAAGCCGTACGCGGCGAAGGCGGGCGTTTAATCCTGCCTAATGGATCACGTTTTATGGATAAGTTTGATAAACGTGCCGAACTCGCCCCGCGTGATATTGTTGCACGCTCAATTGATCACGAAATGAAACGACTCGGCATTGATTCTGTGTTTCTCGATATTAGCCATAAACCCAAAGCCTTTTTGTTAGACCACTTCCCAAATGTTTACGCCATGTGCCAAAAGTTTGGCTACGATATGAATAAAGAACCTGTCCCTGTCGTACCGGCCGCCCATTACACCTGTGGCGGTTTAATGGTTGATAAAACCGGGCAAACCGATCTTGCAGGCTTATATTCCATCGGAGAAACCACGTTTACAGGACTACACGGTGCAAACCGTATGGCGAGTAATTCATTATTAGAATGTGTCGTTTATGGTCAAGCCACCGCTAAAGCGATTACTGAGCAGTTTGAGTCATCATCCTCTAATACAAGTGATTTATTTGATATTCCCGACTGGGATGAAAGTCGTGTAACGGACTCGGACGAACGCGTCGTCATCAACCACAATTGGGATGAAATACGCCGCTTTATGTGGGATTACGTTGGCATCGTACGCACAACTAAACGCCTACAGCGTGCGCGAAACCGTGCGGAATTACTACTAACAGAAATTGATGAGTATTATTCCAATTTTCGCGTGACCAGTGACTTAATTGAATTAAGAAACCTTGCCGAAGTGGCTTTGTTGATTATTCGCTCTGCGCAACAACGTAAAGAAAGTCGTGGATTGCATTATACTTTGGATTATCCTGACACGGACAAAAAACTGGATGGGGTGAATAGTGTTTTACGTCCTTACTAATGCACTAGCCGATTAGCTGAACTAAAAACTCTTATAAATATACATTTCATTTGTTTTTGTTGTTAAAAAAGAAGGTGTACAGTCTTCCCAGAAGAAATGGCATAAGAACAATGTATTCTAAAGTAAGAACGAAGAAAAAGGGCATCCCATCTGCTGATGCACCAGATGAATTTAACACCCCTACAGAAGAAGCTAAAATAAGAGGCGAAAAGACCAAAGAATAAAGCAAATAACGATTAATCGATGATCTTTTTTTAGAACTTATTTTTAAAATAAAGAGAAGTAAAAATGGAGTAGATATATAAAAAAAGGTCCATCTACGGGCAGTAACTGATCAAATTTATACAAATAAATAAAAACAATAATAAAACTGCCAAAATGCAACACATAAAAGAGTAGGTTCTTCAACTTATAGGAGACACCTTTTACTGAACTTACTGATTCGGACTCTAATTTTTTTGTATTGAAAACAAATACAGCGCCGCACTTACTACAATGTGTTGCACCGCTTGGTTGTTTTTTTTCACATAACTCACAAACTACAATGTCATTCATAGTGCATTTTTACTGACTTTTTCTTTCTCGCAGATACAAGAATCATATTCCATCAACCCGGAGGCCAACTCAAATCGCGCCCAGCTAATAAATGTAAATGAATATGAAAAACCGTTTGCCCTGCTTGCTCACCACAGTTAATCACGGTTCGGTAACCATCATCAGCATAACCTTCTTGTTTGGCTATGTTTTTAGCCGCGAGTAATAATTCACCCATCACCGCATCGTCTTGTTTTTCTAAATCATTCAGTGTGGCAATATGTTTTTTGGGGATGATCAGGATATGTAACGGCGCGACAGGCGTAATATCTTTAAACGCATAAACCGCATCGTCTTCATAGACTTTATCGGAAGGAATATCACCTGCGATGATTTTACAAAATAAACAGTCAGTCATTTTTAAATACCATTAATATTATTGTGTAAGAACTAAAACAAAAATCTATTCGCAGATGAACGCAGATTTAAAACATAAAAACTTTCTGTTTTATAATCTGTAAAATCTGCGTAATTTAAGGAACCTCTGATCAAGTCCCATAAAATTATGTAAGCCTCTAAGGCATCATATTCTAGGCGCGCTTCGCAGTAAATGAACGTCTGTGGCATGGTGCAACAAGCCTTTATAAGAAGCGCAACAACGAAGATGATGCCTTAGAG
>DQUJ01000148.1 GCA_015662325.1 Leucothrix mucor
AATACTGGGGGATAATCACGGCAACTTAGTACATTTGTATAACGTGATTGCTCGGTGCAACGTCGTTTCCAGAAGGTCATTGAAATTGCACCCAGCCCCACCTTAAGCGAATCAACCCGAAATAAACTGTATCAATATGCGCTTAAAATAACGTGCCATGTTAATTATAGTAACGCAGGAACGGTTGAGTTTTTAGTGGTTGAAGCGGATGAAACGAACAAGCTAAAAGAAGATGAAATATATTTCATAGAAGTAAACCCACGCGTTCAAGTGGAACATACCATTACCGAAGAAGTCACGGGTATCGACATTGTACGTAGCCAAATTCATATTGCTAACGGCTGTAAATTATCTGATCCCGAAATTGATATTCCATCACAAGATGCTATTTCAACCCGTGGTTTTGCGGTGCAATGTCGGATTACGACCGAAGATCCTACGAAAGATTTTCAGCCTGATTTTGGTAAAATAATTGCTTATCGAAGCGCCGCTGGTTTTGGTATTCGCCTTGATGTAGGCGGGGCGTATGTGGGTGCAAAAGTATCGCCTTTTTATGATTCGATGCTGGTAAAAATCAGCGCATCTGGGCGTGATCTTAAAGATGCTATCACCCGCGCACATCGTGCTTTACGCGAATTTCGGATTCGTGGCGTAAAAACGAATATTGGCTTTTTATTAAATGTGCTTGATCATCCCGAATTTAAAGCGGGCAAAGTGAAGGTTACCTTTTTAGAAAATAACCCCGAATTATTTGATGTGCCAATGGGGTTTGATCGTGGTACTAAAACATTAAGTTATTTAGCCAATATTATTGTTAACGGTCATGCAGATATTAAGGAAACCAACACGCGCCATCTTGATCCGAAACATCATTTTAGAACGCCAATTATTCCAGCCTACGACAAGCTGGGTGATTACCCAGCAGGCACGAAAAACAAGTTAGATGAATTAGGCGCAGATGGCTTTGTGGATTGGATAAAACAGCAAAACCACGTGCTTTACACCGATACTACTTTGCGTGATGCGCACCAATCATTATTGGCAACGCGGGTGCGAACGGCCGATATGTTGCAAATCGCAGAGGGCTTGGCAAAGAACCATTCGCAGTTGTTTTCATTGGAAATGTGGGGCGGTGCAACCTTCGATGTGGCGATGCGCTTTTTGCACGAATGTCCTTGGGAACGCTTGCGATTATTGCGTAAAGCGATTCCTAATATATTGTTTCAAATGCTGTTTCGTGGCTCGAACGCGGTGGGTTACAAAGCGTATCCTGATAATGTCATCGAAAAATTTATTATAGAATCATCGGAGCAAGGCATAGATGTTTTCCGTATTTTTGATTCGCTTAACTGGGTGGAAGGGATGCGTAAATCCATTCAAGTGGTGCGCGAACAAACAGGCGGAATTGCCGAAGCGACAATTTGTTACACAGGCGACGTACTCAACACCGACAACAGCAATAAATACAACCTTCAATATTATTTAGATTTAGCACGCGAGCTAGAAGATGCTGGCGCGCATACATTAGCACTTAAAGATATGGCAGGTTTGCTAAAACCCTATGCCGCAGAAATGCTGATTCCCGCGTTAAAAGAAGCGGTTGATTTACCGATTCATTTACACACGCATGATACATCGTCAATGCAAGCAGCCACGTTAGTGAAAGCAGTCGAAGCCGATGTTGATATTATCGACGCGTGTTTAAGCTCCATGTCGGGGCTTACATCTCAGCCTAATTTAAATTCTATGATTGCCATTATGCAGGGTCAACCGCGCGAACAGCCGTTTGATCTGGACTCTTTAAATCAATACGCCAATTATTGGGAAGATGTGCGCGAGATTTATTACCCGTTTGAATCAGGCTTAAAAGCAGGCACTGCCGAAGTCTACGATCATGAAATTCCCGGCGGGCAATATTCTAACTTGCGCCCACAATCTATCGCGCTGGGGCTTGAGCATAAATTCGAAGAAGTAAAAAATAATTACGCCATCGTTAATAAAATGTTTGGCGATATTGTTAAAGTCACGCCATCTTCTAAAGTCGTTGGCGACATGGCAATTTTTATGACATCTAACGGCTTAACAGAAGCGGATATTATGGAACAAGGCGCAACGCTTGCCTTCCCCGATTCGGTGCATGATTTGTTTGTGGGTAATTTAGGGCAAACCGATGGCGGCTTTCCTAAAAAGCTTAGTCAGTTAATTCTTAAAAATGAAAAGCCGTACACGACTCGCCCCAATGATCATTTAGAGCCGATTGATTTCGATAAAGAATTTAAAGCTTTTCAAGATGAGTTTGATGATTCTCGCAGCATGGCAGATTTCCTTTCATACTTAATGTATCCCAAAGTGTATGCTGACTTTTATGCGCACAAGCAGAAATATGGCAATATCTCAGTATTACCGACAACGGCTTTTTTCTATGGATTAAAACAAAAAGAAGAAATAAAAGTACAGTTGGGCAAGGGCAAAGTTATTATCATTAAGCTCATCTACAGCTCGGCCCCCGATGCCAGCGGAATGCGCACGGTAACGTTTGATCTGAATGGGCAAACACGTAGCATCAGCATTCGTGATAACGCGGCGGTTTCGACGGTTAAAGTGAATCGTAAAGCGGTTGAAGAAAATGAAATTGGTACGCCTATTTTAGGGCGTTTATCTGCCATTATGGTAGAACAAGGGCAACAGGTCGAAAAGGATGATCCGCTGTTTGTAATCGAAGCAATGAAAATGGAATCGACCATTACAGCAACGAAGAGTGGCACAATTAAAAAGATTCACCTAGAAGAAGGTGAGATTTTGGAGCAGAGTGACTTGGTTATCGAACTTGATGTGTAGTCGTATATATTTTCAGTGGAATACATTATCTAGTAATACTTTTATCTAGGAATAAGAATGAAAAAAGACAGCGTTACAATTACCGATAACCGCACGGGAAAGCAGATAGAACTAGATTTGCTCGCGCCGACCTGTGGCCCAATGACCATTGATATTCGCCCTTTATACAAAGAGCTAGGCTACCTTACTTACGACCCAGGTTTTATGGCAACCGCCAGTTGTTGGAGCGATATAACCTATCTCGATGGCGATAAAGGCGTGTTGGAATACCGTGGTTACCCGATTGAGCAGTTGGCGGAAAAAAGCAGTTTTTTAGAAACATCTTACCTTTTGTTAAACGGTGATTTACCTAACGAAGATCAGCTAGAAGATTTTATTCATAACATCAAACACCGCACCATGTTAAACGAACAACTCCTGCGCTTTTACAGTGGTTTCCGCCGCGATGCTCACCCGATGGCGATTATGGTGGGTGTAGTGGGTGCGCTATCTGCTTTTTATCATGATGACGAAGATATTCACGACCCCCTGTTTAGGCTTGAATCGGCTTATCGTTTAATAGCAAAAATGCCCACCATTGCAGCTTGGAGTTATCGCTATGCAATGGGTTTACCATTCATTTATCCTGATAACTCTTTAGATTACAGTGCCAATTTTTTACACATGATGTTTTCAATGCCGGGCGAAAAATACGAGGGCAATCCTCTATTAGCAAAAGCCTTAGATGTGATTTTGGTTTTGCACGCCGATCACGAACAAAATGCATCCACATCCACCGTGCGTTTGGCAGGCAGCTCTCAAGCGAATCCTTTTGCGGTACTTGCCGCTGGCATCGCATCACTCTGGGGGCCAGCGCATGGTGGCGCTAATGAAGCCGTGATCCGTATGCTGACGGAGATTAACGAATCAGGCAAACCGTTATCGCACTTTATTGAACGCGCTAAAGATAAAAAAGACCGTTTTCGTTTGATGGGATTTGGTCACCGTGTTTATAAAAACTACGATCCACGGGCAACCATCATCCGAGAAATTTGCCACGATATGCTTGCAGCAGGCGAATGCACAAACCCAACTCACCAAAAGCTATTAGATACGGCGATGGAACTCGAAAACGTCGCATTGAATGATGATTATTTCAAATCCCGCAATCTGTACCCCAACGTAGATTTTTACTCTGGCATCATCTTTTTAGGCATGGGCATCCCGCTTAATATGTTTACGGTGCTGTTTGCCGTCGGGCGTACCGTCGGTTGGGTTTCCCAATGGAATGAGATGATGGGCGATCAACAATCTAAAATCGGGCGACCAAGACAGTTATATACAGGCTCACCGACGCGGGATTATGATTCGATAAAGAAACGTTGATTGGCAAAGATCACTAACAGTAAAAATGCAGTCTGTAGCCAGCAGAGATTTATATGAATGCTCTACTTCATAGTTACTAGTTCTTCTGCGCTCACTGGATGTATCGCAATCGTATCATCAAAGTCGCTCTTAGTAGCCCCCATACGAATAGCCACCGCAAACCCCTGCAACATCTCATCTGCGCCTAGACCAAGTATATGGCAACCCACAATCTTCTCATCATCGCCCGTTACAATCAGTTTCATATGCGTTTTAACTTTATGACGCGTCATTTGATGATAAAGCGGTACAAAGTCCGTTTGATAGACTTTGACAGCATCGCCATGCTCTTCACGCGCTTTTTCTTCGCTCATGCCAATTGTACCAATCGGTGGATGGGTAAACATCACTGTCGCGATATTGTCGTAAGACATTTTACGATCGGGCTTGCCACCGTATAAACGATCACCTAGACGACGACCTGCGGCAATGGCTACGGGTGTTAGTGGTGCTTTGCCGATAATATCGCCGATGGCGTAGATGTTTTCTACCGTGGTTTGTTCGAAGTCATCGACGATGATCATGCCACGTTGGTCGGTTCTTACGTCGGTATTTTCTAAGCCGATGGTGTCGGTGTTAGGTACGCGACCGATTGCCCAGATTAGGGCTTCTACATCCGTAATACTTGTGCCATCTTCAAAGTGGATGGTGAGTAATTTTTTATCTTCGGTGCTGTCTGCTTGCTCTTCTACTTTTGTGATGATTTCATCATCGTAAAGTGTAATATTGTCATCTTCCATCTGCTTTCTTAACGCTTTCTGGATGGTTGAATCAAAACCTTCTAACACAGGCCAACCTTGGTGCAGTACCGATACGTCTGAGCCTAAGCCGTCCATTAGCATGGCAAGTTCTAGGGCGATATAGCCACCACCGACGACCACTACTTTTTGCGGTTGCACTTCATCTAAATCTTGGAAGAAACCATCTGATGTCATGCCAAGCCGTGAGCCTTCAATATCATTTGGAATGATCGGGCGGCCGCCGGTGGCAATAACAAATTTGTCTGCGGTGTAGGCTACGCCATCCACGGTGAGGGTTTTATTGTTTAAAAATTTGGCATAGCCGTTGATAACGTCAACACCAGCCTCACCCATGTAACCATCGTACCAATCGAGAATGCCACCGATGAAGTTCTCGCGCTTCATGACTAGCTTTTCCCAATTTAACTCGCCTGATTTTTTACCGTTAAAATCACCTTCTAAATCGATATTAAAACCATAATCCTGAGCATCTTTTAAGCCTTGTGCAACACCTGCGCCGTACCACATGACTTTTTTAGGTACACAACCCACGTTTACACAGGTGCCGCCTAATTCAG
>DQUJ01000046.1 GCA_015662325.1 Leucothrix mucor
ACCAAAAAGTTACCTTGCTTTGTATCTCGCCATCTCTCGTGCAATATCTTCTTTTAAAATAAGCTGATATTATTGTTGCCAATAGTTGAACATTCAATATACTTATTTCTAATTAAAATAACATCACTCATTAATGGCACTAGACACTCTTTACCACGTTAACACTCCTGAAGGCATTAGCTTAAGGCTATCTCCCGCTGGCCCTGTGCCGCGTATGTTCGCGTGGATGATAGACATTATGATTCGCGTTGGCATTAATACGGTGCTATTCACTGTGTTGGCGTTTCTTGGAAAAACAGGAATGGGCATTGCTTTCATTATTTCGTTCTTGATGGAATGGTTCTATCCTGTTTATTTCGAGCTGTACAAAAACGGGCAAACGCCAGGTAAAAAATCATTCAACTTATATGTCACTATGGAAAATGCTAGCCCGATTACGCCAGCAGCATCCATGATTAGAAACTTGTTACGTTTTGTCGACTTTCTACCTTTTTTCTACGGTTTTGGTTTTATCAGCATGTTGCTTACGAAACGTTTTCAACGCCTTGGGGATTTAGTTGCAAATACGGTCGTTCTACATAAACCATTAGAATATCCTATTGTTAACAGTACCGAAAAAGACGACACTATCACGCCCACTGCCCCGCCATTAGCACTTCAATTAGCAGAGCAACAAGCACTGATCCGTTTTCATCAACGTAATGCCTATTTAACCGCAGAACGCGCCGATGAATTAGCCTTGCTCACAGGAAAGTTGGTAGAGGGTGATCAACAACAACCCGCTAAAAAATTACTCGGAATCTCACGTTGGATTTTAGGTGATAGAAAGTGAGAGATAAAAAATGAGTGCCGTAAAACAAACCCAATTTGTCGATAAGCACCAGCAACTTTGGCAGGATTTTGAACAATGGCTAAATTATCAAGCGCTCTCACGCTGGGCAAAAAACAGTAAAAAGAACCCCGTTGAAAAGCCCGTTGATATTGATTTACCGCATGCGTATCGCCAAATCTGTCATCATCTTGCATTGGCAAATTCACGTATGTATAGCCCCATTTTAGTAGAGCGTTTAAACAAACTTGTGGTACGCGGGCATCAAACCCTTTACAGCACGCGCACCCATGTCATGCGCGACATTATGCGTTATTTCAGCGGTGGTTTTCCTGCATTAGTGCGCAAAGAGTGGAAAGTCGTCAGCATCGCGGCTGCTTTATTTTATGTGCCGTTTATTGCAATTATCATTGCGATACAAATAAACCCTGATATTGCCTACAGCATTATGGATGGCGAGCAACTACGCAGTGTTGAACAAATGTACGACCCTGATCTACACGACCGACTCGGCAGAAAACGTGAGTCTGATTCCGATGTGCTGATGTTTGGTCACTACATCAAAAACAACACGGGCATTGGCTTTCAAGTGTTTGCAGGTGGCATGTTATATGGCATTGGCACGTTATTCTTCACCCTATATAACGGTATATTCATCGGTGCTGTGTTTGGTCATTTGACTCACTTAGGCTATATCGACACGCTCTATGGCTTTGTTGTTGGGCATGGCTCTTTAGAGCTTAACGCCATTGTGTTATCCGCCGCCGCAGGTTTAATGCTGGCAAGAGCGTTGATTATGCCGGGCAGGAAATCCCGCAAACGCGCGCTAATTGATGATGGAAAATCCGCCGTCACCATGATGTATGGCGTTGCGACTATGTTTATTCTTGCCGCATTTATCGAAGCGTTTTGGTCATCTATGGTAATGCCTGTGATGATAAAATATGTGGTTGGTGCAATTTTATGGACGCTGGTCGGTGCTTACTTTTGGTTTGTAGGTCGCGGCACAAATAGTGGAAACTCTACAAGTAAAAATCAAGATAACAGCGGGACATTCTCTCCATGAGTCCTGATAATATCAACACCAATATCCGACTGCGTAGCGTTTGGGAAGCGGTTGATCTTGGTTTTGCGATGGTACAAGAGTGGTGGCAATCGCTCTATTTACCGCTCTCCATTGTTACATTTAGCATCGCTATTCCCCTGTTTTTTTTCATGCCAGACCAAATGGCTTGGCTTGCGGCTTTGATTTTTTGGTGGCTAAAGCCATTGTATGATCGGCTGCTTTTACACATCATCAGTCATCGAATGTTTAACGATGAAATCAACACCAAGCAAGCCTTAAAAGCCCTGCCTTCATTGATTTGGAATACAGGTTTTTTCCAAAGCATTACCTACCGCCGTTTTTCATTATCTCGCGGGTTTAACCTCCCTATTTGGCAATTAGAACAGTTGCGGGGTTCTGCACGTTCGAGTCGCCAAGGTGTCTTACACATCGCCGCTCACTCTCAAGCGGTGTGGCTTACCATTGGTTTATGGATAGTCGAATTTATTCTGTTTTTATCACTCTTTGCCTTAATGGTAATGTTTTTACCGCAACATATTTCGAGTGATTTATTTAACGGGTTGTTTGCCAAAAACGTCGAATATGCACAATGGCTCGATAGCTTAATGGCGGTGTTTTATGTTCTTGTGGTTACCTTTATTCACCCTTTTTATGTAGCAGGAAATTTTGCACTGTATATCAACCGTCGTACTCAATTAGAAGCGTGGGATATAGAACTTGATTTCAGAAAAATGGATCAACGCTTCAAAAAACTAACCGAAACACTCTTGCCTGCCCTACTCGTAAGCTGTTTATTAGCGACCGTATCACTTACACCCACATCATCTGTTATCGCTGCAGAAGAAGTGCCCGAAATACTTGCTAAAGAACGACAAGAAGCAGATCAATCTAAAAAGATCATAAAAGAAGTCATGCTGACTAAAAACCTAAATGATAAAAAGAAGGAAATGCGTTGGGTTGAAATTCCAAAGGAAGAGGAAGAGGAAGAAGATGATGAATCCAGCAACTGGTTCTTTAAACTACTAAAAAAATTCTTTGATGGCACGGGTGGCGCTATTGCCTTTTTATTAGAATCTCTACTTTGGATTGCTGTTTTAGCGGGCGTCTTTGCGATCTATTATTTTCGAGACCGTTGGTTACCGCTCTTTCAAACCAGTCAACACAGCAAGGATGATTACGAAGCCCCAGAAGTTATGTTTGGCATGGATGTTCGACCAGAATCTTTACCTGACGATATCATTGCCGAAGCCCGTCAAAAGTGGCAACAAGGGGATCATCGTGATTCACTCAGCCTGCTTTATCGTGGCGCGTTAGTACGCTTAATTAATGAGGAAAAAGTCAAACTCAAAGACAGCCATACTGAAGGTGATGTACTTAAACAAGCGAGCACTATCATATCAACTGAAAAGCAATCCTACTTACAAACACTCACTGTTCAGTGGCAACGTATTGCTTATGCGCATCGAACACCTGATGATGAAATGAATAGCACGATGAATACGCTATTCGATTCATGGGCAACGCGTTTTGCAGTCAAAACTAATGATCAACCCGCGCAGGGTCTACAAGCATGAGCGAGCGTAATAACAATCGCATAGCGATACTGCTACTTGTTTTACTCGTGTCTTTGATTATCGGAGCAAGCGTTTACAACTTCTATAAAACACACGAATATAAAGAAGTTGAAATACATAAAGGCTTGCTTAACGAAGCGCGCAACAACCCCTATTATGCCAGCCGTTTATTTTTAAAACGGATGGGTATTCCCACCATTAAAAAAGAGAATTTACAAACCAGCCGGGAGTTTCCTAGTAGCGATACTGTAATGATAATAACCTCTAAACGTACGGGCTTATCAACCGCACGCACTGAAGAGTTATTAGAATGGGTGGAATCTGGCGGACACCTCATCGCCCGTTCAACCTCCGATTGGCATTACGGTGGAGATGAAGAAACAGAAGAAGAAATCAACGAGTTACTATCAGAAAAGGATAGCCGTGATCCGTTGCAACGTTTGCTTGGCATCCACTCGGGCGAACGCATTTATTTAAATGAAGATGAGGATGAGGATGAAGAAGAAACAAAAACGGATGCCGAAGAAATAGTGACTGAGTTATTAGAAACAAAGGTGGAAAAAAGACCTGAGTATGAAATATCAATCAAAGGTGTAAATACGCCCCTCAAAATACAAATGGATTATTATGAAAACTTAGTGATTGATGATACAGATCAAACGTCCTCTCATAAAACAGAACTGGTAAAATTAAAAACAGGCAATTTCATTATTCGCCAAAAAGTAGGCGATGGTTTAGTCACGTTGATTTCTGATATGGATTTTTTTAAAAACTATGAAATAGAAAAGTCCGACCATGCTCAAATATTCTGGCACCTCGTTCATGGTTACCAAACAAATATTCAGCAACCTAAAAACGTTTGGCTGATCCATGATGATGATATGGCATCACTCTGGAATTTATTATGGAAAAACGCATGGCCACTGATTTTAAGCCTTGGACTGTTTTTAGCATTATGGATGCTTCAAGCCAGTCGTCGGTTTGGCCCCGTTATTCCTAAACAACAAGAAGATCGCCGCAGCCTCAACGAACACATTACCAGCAGTGGCAATTATTATTGGAAGAACAATAAGAAACATCGCTTGATTGAAAGCGCGCGCCAATCCTTAATACAGCGTCTAAGCCGCGTTCATCCTGGCTGGGCTAATTACAGTGAAAAAGAACAGATCAAACTACTTTCTGATCAGCTGAATATGCCATCAGAGGGGGTGCACAAATTACTATACGATAATAATTTTGAGCAAGCCGATGACTTTACTTGGTTGGTACAGCAACTTGAGAAGATTCGGAAATCTATTTAAATATGATTAATTCAAGGAACTACAGAATCTGCATTAAACACCCTCTCCCTTTGGAGGAGAGGGCTGGAGTGAGAAGTAAGTGTAACAATGCGCTCGTAGACTCTACCCCCTCCCTAACCCTCCCCCTGCTAGGTGGATGGGACTAAGAACAGTTCATTTGATCTTAATCTAATTTAAAACTATAAAGTAACAAACGAAATATAAAGGCAAAAAACATGACTGACATGACATTACAACAAGCAAGTGAACTGGCGATACAACTCAAGCAAGAAATTGCTAAAGCCGTAGTGGGGCAACAACAAGTTATTCACGAAACACTGATTGCGCTTATCGCAGGCGGTAATGTGTTGATCGAAGGTGTGCCGGGTTTAGGTAAAACCTTACTGGTTAGAGCACTTGCATCAACCTTCTCTGGTCAGTTTAAACGAATCCAATTTACGCCTGATTTAATGCCTGCCGATGTCACTGGGCACACCCTTTACGATATGAACAGCAAAGAGTTTAGTGTGCGTAAAGGGCCTGTTTTTACTAATTTATTATTAGCAGATGAGATCAATCGTGCGCCTGCTAAAACACAATCGGCTTTGTTAGAAGTCATGCAAGAAAGACAAGTGACTATCGAAGGTGTTGCCCATCCTGTACCGCTTCCGTTTATGACACTAGCGACTCAAAACCCGCTGGAACAAGAAGGCACTTATCCTTTACCTGAAGCGCAGTTAGATCGCTTTTTACTTAAAATCTACATTGATTACCCAGATGATAAAGAAGAAAGTTTATTGGTGGCGGCAGTAACCAATAAACAAACAGGTGACCAGCTTAATATTGGCAATGTAAACGCAATTGCCTCGCCAGAGATAATACAAGCAATGCAACATTTAGCCGCCGAGGTCGAAGCAGATCAAAGCGTCATTGATTACGCAGTGCGTATCGTTCGCGCAACCCGCGATTGGCAAGGTTTAAGTATTGGTGCAGGGCCTCGTGGTAGTATTTCGTTGATTCGTGCCGCACGAGCACAAGCGATGCTCCATGCACGTGATCATATTACGCCCGATGATATTAAAGACATTGCGCTGCCTGTGTTGCGTCACCGTGTGGCACTTGCGCCAGAGATGGAATTAGAAGGCTATAACACCGACCAAATACTACAATCTGTGTTAGATAAGATTGAAGCCCCGAGACAATAACGGGAAAAGAAACCTGCCACGGAAGACACAGAAAAACACGGAACTTAAAAGTAGTTTCATTCCGTGAATTTCCGTGTCTTCCGTAGCAAAAAAACAGATAAATAATGATACCTATTCCTGAAAAAAATACATTCTATGCGATCGCGGCTATCGCCCTGCTTGCATTATTTTCAAGCTTTTATCCAAGCTTAATTCCCTTATGGAAACTGGCAATGGGCTTGTTTTTTGTGATTTTGTTAATGGATTATCTGACGAGCTTCGCTAACATCAGTTCAATTATTGAAGTAAAACGCGATTTGCAAGGTTCTTTGCCGTTAGGTGTTACTCGTAACGTTAATTTACGCATACATAACCAAAGCAATAAAAGCCGTTCGTTGTCAATTTTTGATCATTTTCCAACACAGGTAAATAGTAAAGGTTTGCCTGTGTTTTTAAGTATCCCAGCAGAACAACACGCCGATGTAAGCTATAACATTACGCCTATCGAACGCGGTAAATTAGTCTTTCCACAGGTGCAAATTCAGCTTCAATCGCTGTTTAAATTCTGGAAACGCAATGTGTTTTTACCTGTCCATAGTGAAACACGGGTTTACCCTAACTTTGCGGCAATCAGTAATTACGCGCTATTAGCAACCGATAACAACTTAAGCCAGATGGGGATAATTAAGAAACGTCGTCGTGGCGAAGGGCAGGATTTTCATCAATTACGTGAATACCGCGAAGGCGACAGCCTAAGACAAATCGACTGGAAAGCCAGCTCACGCGTACAAAAAATAATTTCGCGCGAATACCAAGATGAACGTGATCAAGAAATCATTTTCATGCTCGATTGCGGGCATCGCATGTTGGCTAAAGACGATGATTTATCTCATTTTGATCACACACTCAATGCGCTGTTATTACTGTCTTATGTGGCTTTACGACAAGGCGATGCCGTTGGTTTGGGTACGTTTGCAGCATCGGCAACCGATGAAAATGCTACCACAACAGATCAAACCCGTTGGCTAACGCCACGCAAAGGACAACACGTTGTTCAACATATTCTTAACGCTGTTTACGATTTACAACCCGGCAGTGAAGCACCTGATTATTCAAAAGCCGCCACTGATTTATTAGTGCGCCACAAGAAACGTTCTTTAGTAATTATTTTAACTAACGTGCGTGATGAAGACACCGACGACCTACTCCCCGCTGTGACTTTATTGCGCAAACGCCATCTAGTATTAGTTGCCAGTTTAAAAGAAACCAGCATAGAAAATACGATTGATAAACCGATTGATGATTTACAAAGCGCTCTTGATAACGCGGCGGCTCAACAGTATCTACAGTATCGCCAAAAGACGTTTGAACAACTGACTAATCATGGTATTAATACTTTGGACGTTAGCCCTAATAAGTTAACCGTGGAGTTGATTAATGCGTATTTGGGGATTAAGAGAAGCGGGTTACTATAATTGTTAACAAATGAATAAACCCAATAAATACCTAATCGCAATTGCGATATCTTTTGTTGTTGCAGGAATAATAGAACCATTCTTTTCCATCGCTAGTCAGCAAGGCATTTCGCTAGGGCATACGGGTATAATAGGAATTTTACTCTTTGGATGGTGTAAATCTCATGTCAAACTCCATTCAATCAAAGAACCAGCTGGTTCTGCCCTCATGTGTGGTTTCTTGGGTATCATAGGCGTCACACTTTATCTTTTCAGAGCTTTTGGAGCCAAAAAGGGGTTTATAAAAACACTTCTAGGTATTTTATACCTACTATTATGTTTAGCTCTTTATTTGCTGGTTACGTTTATTACTCAAGATATCATTAGAATGTAGGCGGCTAAAAAATCCTAGCCTGCTTTTTATTATCTACTTTTCATTATATTTATCTTAGAAAGACCTTTGCACGAGAGTATGGCGAGAGTAAAAATTGCATAATTTTTTCTATTTTTCTTAAAAATGAGGGTAATAGCAGGGCTTTCAATTAATTCTAGTTATCATCCCCAGCCTAATTTATTCCTTAACACATGAAAATAATCGTAGCCTTCGGGGTGCATGAGTTGCAATTTGTGTGATTTATTACGAATCACCACACGATCACCTGCACGTAAATTAATATTGGATTGCCCATCAAACGATACACGCGTATTTACGTTACGACTGTCGCACAGGCTGATACAAATCTGGCTTTCATTGCTCACCACTAAGGGACGGTTACTTAAGGTATGCGGACAAATTGGCACTAACACAACGGCGTTAAGCCCAGGGTGAATAATGGGACCACCACCGGATAATGAATAAGCAGTAGAACCAGTAGGCGTTGCCACTACAATACCATCTGCACGTTGTGTATTGACAAATCTCTCATCAATGTAGGTAGTGAATTCGATCATGCGAATATCATTTCTGACATGCAAAACAACATCATTTAGGGCGATTCCCTCACCGAGACTTTTATCACCTCGAAAAGCTTCTGCATGTAGCAGCGAACGTTTTTCTAAGGTGTACTTACCTTCTAGTATTTTACCAAGCTGTTGACTGATTTCATCGGGTGAAATATCAACCAGAAAACCGAGTCGACCTAAGTTAATCCCAATCACAGGAATATCTCTATCACTCAATAAACGCCCTGCTTTCAATAATGTACCATCGCCACCCACTACAATCGCAAGATCAATGTTTTTTGTAAAACGTTTATCGCTAAAAGCATCTAATTCAAGGTGTTTTGCGGCGGATGTATGTGCAACTATTGTAAAGTTTTCTGAAATCAAAAAAGCATGAAGCTTTTGCAAAGTGTCTGTTAGGCGTTTGCCTTCTTTATCAATACAGGATTGTTTAGAGAATAGCCCAATGGTTTTAAATTTTTTCATAGATAAAATAAGCCGTTATCTTACAAAAGAAGCCGCTACTATATCTTGAAAACTAAAATAAAGCCCTTATTTTAAAAGGAACGTAATCATCCCTTTATGTACTATTTATAACAATGAAAAATGATTCTACAGGTCTAAATGAACGCTCTAAACATTTATTAAAAGTGCTGATTGAAGGCTATATTGTTAATGGTCAACCGGTCGGTTCTACCATACTTGCTAAACGCAGTGGCTTGGATTTAAGCCCTGCGACGATTCGTAATGTGATGGCATCATTAGAAGATGCAGGTTACATTCATTCACCACACACCTCAGCGGGTCGCATTCCCACATCACAAGGTTATCGTTTATTTGTCGATACTTTAGTGAGCGTTAAGCCGATTAAAGAACAAGAACATTTTATCTTGCAAGAGCAAATGCAAGAGCAGTCTCAACTTGGATCATCCAGTGATTTAATTCATACCGCCTCTAATATGCTGTCGGGTTTAACCCAAATGGCAGGCATTATTGTTACGCCACAGATGGAAACACGTTCGATTCGTCATATTGAATTTTTACATTTATCGGCTACGCAAATTTTAGTGGTGTTAGTGATGTCGAATAACGATGTTGAGAATCGTATTATCAATGTCGATCGTGAATTTTCCACATCTGATTTACAACACACTAATAATTACTTAAATGAAGTATTAGTCGGCAAAGACCTGAAACAAGCACGCAAAGCCTTGCTGCAAGAAATGAAAGAAGTACGCGAAGACATGAATGCAATGATGTTATCTGCTATTAATTTAGGTGAAAAAGCGGTGTCGGGTTTAGCAGATGATCAACACGAAGAATGTGTGATTGCAGGTAGAACCAATCTGATGGATTATGATGACCTGTCGGATGTTGAAAAATTACGCCAACTCTTCAACGCCTTTAATCACAAACAGGAAATGCTAGATTTACTCGATAAAAGTATGCAAGCCGATGGCATTCAGATTTTTATCGGCAGTGAATCGGGGCAAGATGTATTTGGTGATTGCTCTGTCGTCACAGCACCTTATCAAATAGATGATGATCACGTCGGTGTGCTGGGCGTTATTGGGCCTAAGCGGATGCAATATGAGCGTGTGATTCCCGTGGTGGATATTACCGCGCGCTTGTTAAGTGCTACTTTGAATGCAAAATAAGTCATCACACAAGTATTTTCCACAAAATATTTTTGTATTTTGCTTGAATTATTGATTATCTCCCCCCATTTTGTAACCCAATTCAAATTTAACAGGTAGATCGAAGCCATGAGTCAATCCAAAGAAAATGATGAACAAGCGCTAAATGATATAAAAGATGAGCTTGAATCTATGCATGAATCAGCAGAACCACAAACAGAATCTGACAATGAAGCAAATGTGGAAACTAATGACACTGATTCTGACGATGTAGTCACCATCGAAAGCTTACAAACTGATCTTGAAGCTGCCACAGCAAAAGCAGATGAGAACTGGGAAACCGTTCTACGCATGAAAGCGGATTTAGAAAACACGCGTCGTCGTAACGAAAAACAAGTCGAAGATGCGCATAAATACGCAGTTAAAAAATTCATTGAAGAATTATTACCCGTTGCAGACAGCATGGAAATGGGGCTGGCGGCGGAAGGCGATGTAGATCAAATAAAAGAAGGTGTTGCTTTAACGAAAAAAGTGTTTGATACCGCAATGGAAAA
>DQUJ01000168.1 GCA_015662325.1 Leucothrix mucor
GATTAAAAACTCATTTAAACAAGTATACTGAACAGTCAAGACAGCCGATATCTTCCACGAAGATCGGCGCAATAGAATGACTATTACGTCTCACTTCGTGAAAATTAGCGACAGTTTTTTCTGCGCTAAAATTTTATGGACTTGATCAGAGCTTCCTTAACAAGGTATGATTGCCGGCTTTCTGTAAGCTGATTTAAAACATCATGGAACTCAACCCTTTTTACACCCAAATTAAAGATTTACAAAAGCGCACCGTGGCGTTGAGGGGGTATCTTTGACTACGAAAACAAGAAAGAATTATTAGAAGAAACGGTTCGCGAATTAGAAGACCCCGATGTTTGGAACGACCACGATAAAGCCACGCGATTGGGTAAAGAGCGTACGGACCTTGAAGATGTGGTTTTTTCCATTGATAAACTTACTAATGGTTTAGATGATGCTAAAGATCTACTCGAAATGGCAGAGTCAGAAGATGATCAAGAAACTGTTGATGCAGTAATCGAAGATATAGAAACTCATACGGTCGGCGTAGAGCGTTTAGAGTTCCAACGCATGTTTTCTGGCAAAATGGATAAGAACAATGCCTTCTTAGATATTCAATCGGGTTCTGGCGGTACAGAAGCGCAAGACTGGGCAGAAATGGTGTTACGCATGTATCTGCGCTGGGGTGAGGCAAAAGGCTTTAAAACCGAATTGATGGAAGCTTCGGCGGGCGATGTCGCAGGTATTAAATCAGCTACGATCAGCTTTGAAGGTGAATACGCATTTGGCTGGTTACGCACCGAAATTGGAGTACATCGTTTGGTAAGAAAATCCCCGTTTGATTCAGGTGGTCGTCGTCATACCTCTTTTTGTGCAGTATTTGTATCGCCAGAAATTGATGACGATATTGAAATAGATATTGACCCATCGGATGTTAGAGTTGATGTATACCGTGCTTCGGGCGCGGGTGGTCAGCACGTAAATAAAACAGAATCTGCGGTACGTTTAACGCATAAGCCGACCAATACGGTGGTGCAATGTCAAAATGGACGTTCCCAGCATCAAAACAAAGCAACCGCGATGAAACAGTTAAAAGCGAAGTTGTACGAGCAAGAAATTCAAAAACGTAATGCTGAAAGCCAAGAGTTAGAAGATAATAAATCCGATATCGGTTGGGGCAGCCAAATCCGTTCTTATGTGTTGGATGCATCACGGATAAAAGATTTACGCACGGGTGTCGAGACAGGAAATACGCAAGGTGTGCTGGATGGTAACCTTGATCAGTTTATTACAGCTAGCTTGAAAGCTGGGCTTTAAGCTGAGAAACAGTAAAAAATATTTCCACGAAAGACACGAAATTAAAAAGCTCCCCACTTAGAAAAAGAGGGGTTGGAGAGATTTAAAATGGTCATTACAAATTGATCTGAAATCCCTCTCAATTCCCTTTTACCAAGGGGGAAGCCATTGAATATAATATTCGCCAAGGAAGAGACGGAAAAACACAGAAAATGATTTAGGTCTTTTTCCGATGATTCCGAGTCTTCCGTGGCAAAAATAGAAATGAGATAAGAGAATGAGCGAAGAGAGCAACAATAACGAAAGCAACCAAGCAGAACCACAAGATGAGAATCAACTCATCGCATTGCGCCGTGAAAAACTAGCGGAACTACGCAAACAAGGCATTGCATTCCCGAATGCGTTTAACCGTGAGTTTTATGCGGATGATCTGCAAAAAGAATACGAAGATAAAGAAAAACCGTGGTTCGAAGAAAACGAAGTCCGTGTGAGTGTCGCGGGACGAATGATGCTTAAACGCGTGATGGGCAAAGCAAGTTTTCTCACCATCTCCGATATGTCGGGACCTATTCAAGTTTATGCTCAAAAAGGCATGCTGGGCGATGAGCTTTATGATTCATTCAAAGGCTGGGATATTGGCGATATTGTTGGCGCAGAAGGCGTTCTTTTCAAAACCAATAAAGGCGAGCTTTCGGTTAAAGTTGATAAATTACAGCTTTTAACTAAATCATTACGTCCACTGCCAGAAAAATTCCATGGTTTGAGTGACCAAGAACAGCGTTACAGACAGCGTTATTTAGATTTGATCATGAGCGATGAAACGCGTAATACCTTTAAAATGCGTTCTAAAATCATTGCTTATATCCGTGATTACTTTATCCAAAATGACTTTATGGAAGTAGAAACGCCGATGCTTCAAGTCATTCCTGGTGGCGCAACTGCTCGCCCGTTTGAGACGCATCACAACGCCTTAGATATTGATATGTATTTGCGTATCGCGCCAGAGCTATACCTAAAACGTTTAGTCGTGGGTGGCTTTGAACGCGTATTCGAAATTAACCGTAACTTTAGAAATGAAGGTTTATCGACGCGTCATAACCCTGAATTTACCATGATTGAGTTTTACCAAGCTTACGCAACGTTTCACGATTTAATGGATATAACCGAAGAATTATTACGTGGTTTAGCGGAGCATGTATTGGGCACAAGTGAAGTGACCTATCAGGGCGAAACCTTTGATTTTGGTAAAACATTTGATCGTATCTCGGTGAAAGATTCGATACTAAAATACAATACGAATTTATCAGAAGCTGATATTAGTAATCAAGAAAGCGCCAAGAAAATTGCAGAAGACCTAGGTATTCACGTAGAAAGTTACTGGGGTTTAGGCAAGCTTCAAATGGAAATATTCGATGAAACGGTCGAGAAAAAGCTGTTAAATCCAACCTTCATCACAGAATATCCTGCGGAAGTGTCACCATTAGCGCGCCGTAATGATAATGATGATTTTATAACCGACCGCTTTGAATTATTCATTGGTGGGCGCGAAATCGGCAATGGCTTCTCCGAGCTGAACGATGCCGAAGACCAATCAGAACGTTTCAAAAAACAAGTCGCAGAAAAAGATGCAGGTGATAACGAAGCGATGCATTACGATGCTGACTATATACGTGCGCTAGAATATGGTATGCCACCAACAGCAGGTGAGGGCATTGGTATTGATCGTTTGGTCATGTTATTGACAGATGCGCCGTCCATAAGAGATGTAATATTGTTCCCGCATATGCGACCCGAATAAAATATTGCCACAGAGTATCTATTTATAATCCATTTATTTATAGCATATTTTAGATCGTCATTCCCGCGCAGGCGGGAATCTAACTGTCATGATGGCACTTTGTATAAACATGGATACCTGCCTTCGAAGGTATGGCGTTATTTATATGTTTATAACAGCCATTGGTGGTCACTATGATGAATAGTTTGTACCACTCTCTAGCTTCAACAAAAACTCCTTACGCCAAATCTCCCCACCATAACCCGTCATAGAACCGTTCTTGCCAATCACCCGATGACAGGGAATAAGAATAGAAATTTTATTACGATTGTTTGCATTTGCAACAGCACGTACAGCTTTGGGTTTTTTAATAGCAATCGCTTGATCTTGATACGAACGGGTTTCGCCGTAGGGGATTTTTTTTAATGCCTCCCATGAAAGCATTTGAAAGTCAGTCCCTTTAAAATCTAATGGCACATTAAACTGTTTACGTTCACCCGAAAAATATTCGTTTAACTCTGTTTTAAGTTGGTCTAAATAAGGGCTTGTACCGGATTCAATTTTGCACCCAAATATTTTTTTTAAGTGATTTTGTTGCCTATTAAGACGTTTCTCCACATCCATAAACTCAAATAAACAGATGCCTTTTGAGCTAGCGGCAGCCAGCATTGTGCCGACTGGAGTTTCAATTTTTTCTGAAATGATTTTTTCACTATTCATTTTTTAAGTGTAGCTTATAACCAGCAAAATTAATCAGTTTAATAGTGCTGCCTTGTATCTGAAAACCATATCCAATAAGGTGATGATTGATAGATAATGGAATCGTATAACTTCATACTGAAAAGCCACTTATATAAAACCCAAATAAATTATAATGAAGAACCTGCTCGTTATTCTATTCTTTTCAATAATCTCACTCTTGTCCCAAGTGGTGATGATTCTGATGATTTATCTTTCTATGCTTTGTGTGTGCTTCAGCGCATTTTGTAAGAAAAACTACCCTACGATTAAAAAACAAAATACCCGTGCAAGACGTATTAAAAGAGCACGTTTACGTCTACTTTTTAAAAACTAAATATCGCATGAGTAACCCACTCAAAGAGAGCTTGATCGCAGTGAAGGAATATTCTTTGATGAAGAAAACCAATGTAGGCTTAAGGATGAAGAGAGCCTTTTACGTTTTAATAAAGGGCAATTTGAAACGGTATCCCTTAAAACTGTATTATTAAATAGTGTGATTTATTTTAAACAAAAGGTTCACACTTTTAGAAAGGGTATCGCCAGTAGTAATATAAAAAGTAAAGCCTATTATGACTAGTTTAGAAGTCATTTAAATGATTCGGTGGATAATTGATACCTCTCCCATTTTTAATAAAGGAGAGATTTTAATGCTAGCCCGTCATATACTTTTTAAGCAATCCCTGATGAGTCTCTTTCTCTAAACGCGCACCAAAAGTCGCCACAATGCGCGCCGCCGATTCGCTGGCTAACATGCCTGCATCACGATCACTCATGCCTTGGGTTAAGCCGTACATAAATGCACCTGCAAACATATCACCCGCGCCATTAGTATCAATGGCTTTTACTGGGCTTACTTCAATATCGACGTGTTTATCGCCTGTAATAACTTTTGCGCCTTTTTTACCGAGAGTCACCACGATTTTATCTGCGACCTTCGCTAATAAAGAGATTGCATCGTCAAGGTTATCCGTGCTTGTATAGGTTTGCGCTTCTTCTTCGTTACAAAATAAAACATCAACCCCATCGCCGATGATTTCTGTGATGCCATCTTTAAAGTAAGTCACCATCGCAGGGTCAGAAAAAGTAAAGGCAGTTTTCACGCCATTTTCACGTGCTACATTACGTGCAGTAATAGCGGCATTTTTTGAAACATCAGATGTTACAAGATAGCCTTCGATGTATAAATATTCAGATTCTTTCAAATCATCCAGATGTAAATCATCGCTAGAAAAATCGGAGGTAATTCCTAAGAATGTATTCATAGTACGTTCGGCATCATCAGTCACCATCACTAAGCATTTACCCGTAACACCATCACCTTTGATTTGATCTAAACGGGTTTTAACGCCCGCTTCTTCCAAATCTTTCATGTAGAAATCGCCGAGTTCATCATCGGCTACTTTACAGGCATAAAATGATTTACCACCAAACTGACTGACTGCAACGATGCTGTTTGCGGCTGATCCACCACCCGCGCGTTTTTTAAGCCCAAACTGGCTTTCTAATTCGCCATGTAGTTTTTCTTGTTGGTCTTGTTCTAGCAAGGTCATCATGCCTTTTTCAATGTTCTGTTGAGCAAGAAACTCATCAGTGACACCAAACTCCATGTCTACTAATGCGTTGCCGATGCCATATACGTGATATTTCATGATTATTCTCTGCTGGGTGATTAATTTAGATCGCTAATTTAACAGAATATAAACAAAACTAAAGTGCTAAATTTATGAGGGTTATCTTGTTTTAGGTTAAAATGTCCCCAAACTTATTAATCAGATTTAAATAGGAATACCTATGAGCTATCAACACATCATCGTTCCCGAAAATGGCGAAAAGATCACTGTTAATTCGGATCACACAATTAATGTACCTGCGCAACCGATTATTCCTTATATAGAAGGTGATGGCATTGGTGTGGATATTTCACCCGTGATGATTAAAGTAATAGATGCAGCGGTAGAAAAAGCATACGGTTCTGATCGTAAAATCCATTGGATGGAAATTTACGCGGGCGAGAAAGCCACCCAAGTGTATGGCGAAGATGTATGGATGCCCGAAGAAACATTGGATGCGATGAAACAGTATGTGGTTGCTATTAAAGGGCCTTTAACAACCCCCGTTGGCGGTGGTATACGCTCATTAAACGTAACCTTGCGCCAAGATCTTGATCTTTACACGTGTTTAAGACCGATCCGTTATTACGAAGGTACGCCTAGTCCTTTACGTGAACCCGAAAAAACCGACATGGTGATATTCCGCGAAAACTCTGAGGATATTTATGCAGGAATCGAATGGGAACAAGGCTCTGAAGAAGTCAAAAAAGTCATTAACTTTTTACAAGATGAAATGGGTGTAACAAAAATTCGTTTCCCAGAAACATCGGGGATCGGCATTAAGCCCGTATCTATAGAAGGTACGCAACGCCTTGTGCGCAAAGCGTTGCAGTATGTAATTGATAATGACCGTGAAAGCCTAACGCTGGTTCACAAAGGTAATATCATGAAATTTACCGAAGGTGGTTTCAAACAATGGGGTTACGATTTAGCCCGCGAAGAATTTGGTGCGACCGAGCTAGATGGCGGCCCATGGTTGAGCTTTAAGAATCCAAACACCGGACGTGATATAATCGTTAAAGACGTGATAGCAGACGCATTCTTACAACACATATTATTATATCCAGAAGAATGCGACGTGATAGCAACACTCAATTTAAACGGGGATTATATTTCGGATGCACTTGCCGCACAGGTAGGCGGAATCGGAATCGCGCCAGGGGCCAACATGTCCGATACCATCGGGCTATTTGAAGCAACCCATGGGACTGCGCCACCACTTGCGGGTCAAGACAAAGTAAATCCAGGTTCGATTATCTTATCCGCAGAAATGATGTTACGCCACATGGGTTGGGTAGAAGCTGCAGATGGTGTGGTTAAAGCACTTTCTGGGGCGATTGCATCCAAACGCGTCACCTTCGATTTTGCACGGCAGATGGATGATGCGGAAGAGGTTTCATGCTCTGAGTTTGGTGACCAAATGATCGCGTGTATGTAGACTACGTTTGTTACAACTACACTCTATATATAGAACACTTATAAATAATACTATGACTAGAACTAGAACGATGAACATTCAAATAAATAATCGGTTCTTGAATCAAGCATCGATGAAACAGGGATTACCTATTGTTAATCAGGATGAAGAGCCGTTTAACGATGATAATGACCACGATTCTGGCTTGATGGTAGAAGAAGCCCGCCCAAAAGTGGCAGAGCCGAAGCGATATAAGGTTATACTGATTAACGATGATTTCACACCAATGGAATTTGTGGTGCATATATTGACCGTATTCTTCAATTTGAATGAAGAAAAAGCAACACGTGTCATGTTAGCGGTGCATACCAAAGGCAAAGGCGTTTGTGGTGTTTTCGCAAAAGATGTCGCTGAAACAAAAGTAGTACAGGTGAATGAATTTGCACGCGAGAATCAACACCCTTTGTTGTGTACGATGGAAGAAGAATAGTAACCATACTAAAAAAGTATTTGCATACTCTCCGCACCATCGACTCCACTCAGGGAGCTACTTCTGAGTAGTCTGCTGAGCGGACTTAGTTTACCCAGAGCGAAGCGAAGGGAAAGGTACGGAAATGTGGCACTTATGTAGATGCCAATACCTTTGGCACTAATTAATGGTAAACAAGAAGATACAAATATAAAAGTTACAAAAAGTAACAATTTTTAACAGAAAAAACGGGCAGGAGATACCAATGCTAAGTACAGAAGTTGAATATTCGATCAATATGTTATTCAAGGACGCGCGTGAAAAACATCACGAGTTTGTCACCGTCGAGCATTTGTTATTGTCTATGACCAATAATCCCAGCGCGGCAGATACACTACGCGCTTGCGGTATTAATATCCCGATGTTACAAACCGAGCTTGAAAGTTATATCGAAGAAAATACACCGATATTAATCGAGCAAGACGCTCGCGAAACACAGCCAACATTAGGCTTTCAACGCGTGATCCAACGTGCGGTTTATCATATTCAAGCGACAGGCCAGGGTGAAGTCAGCGGTCAGAACATCTTAGTCGCGATCTTTGGCGAGCCAGAATCTCATGCGGTGTATTATCTTGGGCGACAAGATATGACGCGTCTCGATCTGGTTAATTATATCTCTCACGATATTCGTAAAACCGATGATGACTTTACGCTCACTGATTATTCAGGCGATGAAAACGAAGACGCTAATTTTGAAGATCCGGAACTAGAACAAATTGAAGACAGTTCTGCGGAAGAAGCACCAAAAGAAACAGCCTTAGAAAAGTTTTCTGTGAATCTAAACGAACGCGCCAAAGAAGGTAAAATAGATCCTTTAATTGGACGTGATTTAGAAGTAGAACGCACCGTACAAGTATTATGTCGTCGTCGAAAAAACAACCCCCTTTTAGTTGGCGAAGCAGGTGTTGGTAAAACGGCCATTGCAGAAGGTTTAGCCAGACGCATCGTCGATAAAGAAGTGCCCGAAGTATTAGATGGCGCAGTGATTTATTCGCTTGATGTCGGCGCATTAGTGGCAGGTACAAAATACCGTGGTGACTTTGAAAAACGTTTAAAAGCCGTTTTAAATCAAATCAAAAAGGAAGACAATGCGATTTTATTCATTGATGAAATTCACATTATTATCGGTGCAGGTGCAACCTCAGGTGGCACCATGGATGCCTCTAACTTGATCAAGCCGATGTTGGCAAATGGTGAGCTACGTTGTATTGGCTCCACGACTTATCAAGAATATCGTACCGTATTTGAAAAGGAGAGGGCGCTTGCACGTCGTTTCCAAAAGATAGACATCAAAGAACCTACGGTAAACGAAACCATCAAGATTCTAAAAGGCTTGAAATCACGCTTTGAAGCACATCATGATGTTAAATATACTTTGCCTGCGTTAGAAACAGCGGTGAAGCTATCTGATCGTTACATTACTGAGCGTTTCTTGCCAGACAAAGCCATTGACGTAATTGATGAAGCGGGCGCAAACCGTCAATTACAACCCAAAAGCACACGTAAGAAAACCATTTCTGTTGCAGATGTGGAAGCCATTGTCGCTAAAATCGCGCGTATTCCACCGAAAACAGTTTCCAGTACCGATGTTGAAGTATTGAAGAATCTTGATCTCAACCTAAAACGTGTTGTATTCGGTCAAGACATGGCAATCGACCAATTAGTGACATCAGTTAAAATGTCACGTTCTGGCTTACGCGATGATAATAAAACCATTGGCGCGTTCGTATTTGCAGGGCCAACGGGTGTCGGTAAAACCGAAGTCACCCGTCAGTTAGCCGAAAATATGGGTGTGGAGCTTATTCGCTTTGATATGTCGGAATACATGGAACGCCATACGGTTTCACGTTTACTCGGCGCACCTCCCGGCTATGTTGGCTTTGAAGAAGGTGGCTTGTTAACCGATGCGGTTAATAAAAACCCACATGCGGTTTTATTATTGGACGAGATCGAAAAAGCACATCCCGATGTGTTCAACATCTTATTACAAGTGATGGATAACGGCAGCTTAACCGACAGTAACGGACGTAAAGTCGATTTCCGTAATATCATTCTGGTGATGACCAGTAACGCGGGTGCAGAAAATATCAGCCGCAGCTCAATGGGCTTTACCCAGCAAGATCATTCGCTGGATACCATGAAAGCGATTGAACAAACCTTTACGCCAGAGTTTAGAAATCGTCTCGATGGTGTCATCCAGTTCAGACCTTTGGATGAGAAAGTCATCATCAATATTGTTGATAAATTCTTACTGCGTCTTGAAGCGCAACTCATCGAGAAGAAAGTAACCTTAATGGTCGATGATAAAGCTAAACGCTGGCTCGCCAAGAAAGGCTACGATCCAAAAATGGGCGCACGCCCAATGGAACGTATGATACAAGAGCATTTAAAACGTCCGTTAGCAGATGATTTGTTATTCGGATCATTAAGCAAAGACGGCGGTATCGTTCGCGTATCAGAAAAAGCAGGAAAGCTGACGATTAAAACAGATGATGAAAAAGCGATACCTGCTTAAGGAACCTCTGATCAAGTCCCATAAAATTATGTAAGCCTCTAAGGCATCATATTCTAGGCGCGCTTCGCAGTAAATGAACGCCTGTGGCA
>DQUJ01000025.1 GCA_015662325.1 Leucothrix mucor
CCTGATATTCCTTTTAAACCAGTATTTGTTAGTGTGAAATTTAAGCATTCTGTATCTTTACTCTGCATACTAGTTGCTGTAAAGGGTTGGGCAGTCATAGTGTATCCAGTACAGGGTGTATTTCCACTTGTACCGACACAATTGCTCGGTGTGGCTGCAATTGATATTTTATATTCACGATTTTCTGTCGGTATTGGTGGTGTACCCGAAAAACCTAATTGCGCCGGTGTTTTTGCATAAGTCATATTCTGCACAAAATAACTCTCTTGCATTTGTGCAATTTTTAAAAGCCCCGCTTTGGCATCGGTACGTTTAGTTTTCTTCACATATTCTGTGTACGAAGGCAAAGAAATCGCCGCTAAAACGCCAATGATCGCGACCGTAATCATCAATTCCATCAATGTAAAGCCGCTCTGATTTTTAACTACTTGTGGGTTATTTTTGTAAAACATCTTTATTTCCTTAAAATTATTATTATTTAACATCTTGATTAAACCAATACACTTTAGGGATGAGGCTATCCTGAGGCTGATTAGTTGTTGATTGATTACTTGCAAAACTCAATACTGATTTACCCACTCGGATATTATAACTGCGATTACCAGTGCTATCGGCACTGAAAACTATCTGAGGCGTATCTGCTATTTCACCGTAAGCAACCGTTATTGGCTTATCTTTATCATCTATCACGCCATCATTATTAATATCTAACGTGACACCGCCTGATAATAAATCAAGCACATAGAGGCTAGATACATTAGCTGTGCTTTGATCACAGGTCTGGGGAATAAGCGTCGTATCGCCTATTCCAAAGCTAGTAAACATCACCATATTATTAAAAGTAAGCGCAGAAGATAATACTTTTTCGCCTTTTAAACTGGCAGAACCCAGTTTCAGTTTCCAACCTTTATAATTGCGGTTCGAGCTAGTTAAATCAATACCCGTTGCAGGTGCATTATAAAGTTCGCTTGTATTAATACTGCCTGTACTGCTTGTGGGTAATTGGAATATATTTTCATCAAACAAAGCAAAGAAATAATCATCATTATTTGTTTTTAATGGGTTAGGACGTTCACCACTACCAATAGAAAGCGACAATACATAGCGCCCTTTATATTTAAATATAGCGACATCAGGCTCTACAAAGAACTTGTGTGATACACCCAAGCTTGCAAATTTAGTGACTTTAGCTTGGCTAAGATCATTTAACCTGCCACTGCCATTAAGATTGCTCGCATTAAGATCAACACGCCAAATATTACCGCCCGTTGTCGAAAAATAAAGTCGATCAGCCAAGCCATTTCGATCAACATCTACCACGCGTACAGGTGCAGCTACGGCATGGGAAATTCCATGTGCAGGTTTTGTTTTCCAAACAACGTTACCCGTTAATGCATCGACGATATAAACCGCATTTCCTCTTCCTACAATTTCATTTCCACTGGCATTATCAGAATAACCACCACCGTAAATAATAACGGGTTTAGGTGAATTATTAGGACGGTATTTTAGTTTAGCTAAAACGGGAGTAGACCAGCTATGTGCATTACTGCGGTTTTTCCAAAGTAATTTAGGCTTATCGGGATTCGTTACATCCAACGCATAGTAATGTTTTCCACCACGACGTAGACCAAAATATAGAATAACTTTTTCAGCACCATCGACCTGATTATTATGATTAGTATCATCATGGTATAGTGAGAATTTACCATCAACACCGTATAGATGCTTTGATTTAGCGCTATGTTCAATCGCTTTAAACTGAGGCTCGATATTTTTTAATAACGCCTCGGGCATAAATGCAAATTTTTCTTTACCCGATGCCGTATCAAACGCATGTACAAAACCTTCATTAGTTCCGACAAAGATGACTTTATCAGTGCCATATGAAACTTGAACAGGCTTATTATGAATAATATCGCCCATATGGTAGCGGTTTGTACCGTCGAGTCTTTTGCCGCGAATGAAGTTGAGTAATTTATTTCTATGCCCATCAGACATAGCTGCATTACCTAATTTTTGCTTTAAACGAGCATAGGATCTATTTAACGCGCCACTGTCAGAGAATAGTTTACGATTATCAGGATCTAATAATTTAGCAACACCCCCATCGGTTACAGCTAATTCATTTGGATCGGTTGCCAAAGACCATAAATCTTTAGCGTACTTTATTATATTGCCTTTAGCATTAGTTGCCGGTGCATTATTTTTATCCACCAGTTTCCCATTAAGTAATTTAAACTTTTTAAGGTTTCCAGACCATACCGAAGAGTTTGTATGCTGAAACATCGGTAAGTAAACATCATTACCATGCAAGAGTAATGAATCAGGATCTGGCGAATAACTAGGCGAACTAAATGAGCGTGCTTTGTCTGCCGCTAAGCTGCCTAGATTTTTTAATATTTCAACTAGCTTATCAGGATCACTGGTGAAGTTACTGGTGCCTTTTCCTGCCGTTGCCAATGCTTTTAAATAATCTTTAGCCGCGTTACCTTGTGGTGTATTCGCTAAAGATAATCCAATGGTATGCACATTGATACGGTGATCACCCATTTTATTTGGGCCACTGGTTAAATGATCATTATTTGCCAAATAGGCAGCTAGCTCTGTTCCACAACGACCAACGCTTGAACCACTATCACAATTAGCCGCGTTACCCCCTTTGTTATTTATAAACGCTTCAACATCTGCCGATTTTGTATTAATCGTTGGAACACCATCCGATAATAAAACGATATGACTGCTTTGACATTCTTCTACAATTGGGCTGTTATAAGTGGCAGTATCAATAAGCCCTGTGTAAGTTGATGGATGTGCTGCACGCTTATTACTCGGTGGCTTTTTACCTCTGTCAACTGCTTCACCTTTCATATAAAGAGCCGCTTCATAGAGGCTATCAACCAATGGCGTACTTCCTTCACCAAGCCATTGATTAGACAATGTTTTTAAATAATCAATGGTGGTATCTGATGTCTGGTTAACAACCGCAGGCTGATAACTCGTTCCTCTGTGAGTAAATGAACTATTTGAACTCAATGTCGCTTGAGCGTTATCTGTAATCGAAACAACAGGATATGAAGGCCCGTGTGCAAGCCAGCTACCATTGTGACCAGAGAAATTCATCATACCAACATTGAGACCTGTTTGCGCTATTTTAGGATCAATTGCTATCGCATCTAAAGCACGCCCTAATGCATAACGTAATACGCCTAGTCG
>DQUJ01000225.1 GCA_015662325.1 Leucothrix mucor
ACCTTGATGAAACGTGGTTGCCAGAGCTTGTCGAAGCGGATGAAGCTCTCGAAGCAGAACAACGCCAAAAAGCAGGGTTAATGGGTAAATTAAAGCAAGATATAGACTCTTATGCTGAAAACTCAGGGCCATTTAAAATGGCTAAAAGATTGCGTGGCTTATTTGGTTTTTTAGCGTTATTGCTTCTGCCTATTTTGTTAATCGCATGGGCAGTATGGGGAATACTTAAATACTCGCCAGAAACCATTTTAAAGCTTTCGAACATTGTTTCAGCAGAAACATTGTCTACATTTAGTGTTTGGGCAGATAGTTGGTTGTTAACCACGGCAATTGGCTCATTGGTTGCTTTCTTGATTAGTTATTTAATTAAGCGTGCATCTTCTTCAAAAATGCGTGATTTAAATGAAACCAGCAGTGAGTTTAGTAGAAACTTAAATGAAGCCCACCAGCATGTCACAACAGAAGTAAACACTCTATTGCCAGAACGCGTTGTACAGTTGGTGCAACAACGTAGTGATAAAGATAGTTTGTTGGTATTGCCGCCACGCGAACAGTTTAGCAATATTGGTCAATTAGTTGATACAACAGAAGATTATCATGCAGATACAGAAGAGTTAGTGGCGGCAGTGGGTCGTATAGAAGATGTACTGCAAAAACAAGATACCGAAATTAAACAACATAGCAAAAATTTACAAGCCGATATAGTTTCTGAAAAAGAGCGCTCAGAAGCTGCTGGAGGGCTTCGCGTAGAGCTAAAACAATTTGAAAAAGTAATTAAAGCGTGCGAACACAATATTAAAGTTCAAGATACGGGCGTTGGAATGTTAAAACGCTCGGCGAAAGAATCAATTGAAAGCTTCAATAATAATATTGCTAAAATCTCTGCACGAACGCTACCCAAATTTACCGAAGGTCGTTATCACAAGCTGAAAATAGATGAAGATTTAGATGTTCAGGTGTTCTCGGATAATAAAGAAGGCTATATGGATTTTGATGAAATATCATCAGGTACTCAGCGCCAGATTATGTTGGCATTACGCATGGCAATGTCCGAAGAATTAGCTAAAAACTCAGGTAATGATAAGCAGTTTATATTCCTTGATGAGCCTTTTGCGTTCTTCGACCAATGGCGCACAAAAGCAAGTTTAAAAGCCTTGCCAGAAGTGAGCGATGTAATTACCCAAGTGTGGGTTGTTGCACAGGAATTTCCTGATGACTTGGGAATTGATTTGATTATTGATTGTCCTATTGATAGTGATATTTTAGTTGTTTAAGTCACTATTAAAGAGATTGTTTTCCAATAGGTCTGAAACAAGGCTTGAAACAACGCCACAAGCAAAAAAAGTAAAGGATAAAACGCCCCATATAATGAGCAACGCTACTAAAATACCTGCCGCTGAGCACGGTATTAATCCACGAGAAATAGATAAAAAAGCACGATCAATATTAAAAACATTGACGGACGCTGGGCACGAGGCCTATCTAGTCGGCGGTGGCGTGCGTGATTTATTATTGGGCAAGCATCCCAAAGACTTTGATATTGCTACCAGCGCAACACCCGAACAAGTAAAAAAAGCGCTTCCTTCTACACGCATTATTGGTCGTCGTTTTCGTTTGGCGCATGTCCATTTTGGACGAGAATACTTTGAAGTGGCCACTTTTCGTGCGCCACACGACGACAGTGAGGATGGTCGCGTTGGGCAAGATGGACGCATCACCCATGATAATGTGTATGGAACGCTCGAAGAAGATGCTTACCGTCGTGATTTTACAATCAATGCTTTGTTTTATGATTTAAACACAGCAGAAATCATTGATTTTGTCGATGGTATGAAGGATCTTAAGCAACGTCAATTACGCATGATTGGCGATCCTACCAAACGTTATCGTGAAGACCCAGTGCGTATGTTACGTGCGATTCGTTTTTCTGCAAAACTCGATTTAAAGATTGAGGCAGCAACTGAAAAACCTATTTATAAACTGTCTGAATTATTGGGCAATATCGCCCCCGCCCGTTTATTTGAAGAAGCACTGAAACTTTTTCATAGTGGTAGCGCACTAATCGTTTTAGAACAGTTACGTCAATATCATCTATTGAAATACTTATTTTCGCAAACAGAAGATACCCTTCAACAAGATTCGCCTGATGGTATTTATACGCAATTAATTTATGCAGCGCTGGCGAATACAGATAAACGAATCAAATCAGGAAAAACGGTTAATCCCGCATTTTTGTTTGCCGTTTTTCTCTGGCGACAGGTGCAAGAAGGTGCGGAAATGTACCGAGAATTGGGTAACCCTGCATTGCAATCGGTGCATTTAGCCGCCAGTGATGCATTTTCGGTACAGGTTAAAAGCCTGTCTGTGCCGCGTCGATTTAGTAATATGGCACGTGAAATTTGGACCATGCAAGGCCGCTTTGATTTTAAATTGCAGCGTCGCGTATTCAGCTTTTTAGAGCATAAACGTTTTCGTGCCGCCTATGATTTTATGTGTTTACGCGCGCAGGCTGGGGAGCCGTTAGAAGAAGATTGTAAATGGTGGACGCTTATCCAAGAAGTGGATGAGGACGAAAAAATCGCCATGTGTCAGGTAGCAAAACCACGCAAACATAATAAAAAAAACAGAGGCCCACGTCGCAAAAAGCGCCAAAAAAATGACTGATTTATCGCAATCGGAAAATGTTATTTGCTATGTTGCCTTAGGCAGTAACTTGGGTGATTCTGAAAAATACTTGAAAAATGCAGTCACAGCGTTGCAAAATCATTCTAGCGTTTTTAATTTAATACGTTCCTCTCTCTACCAAAGTAAACCACACGGGCCACAAGATCAGCCCGACTATATCAACGCTGCTGTACGTTTTGAAACAAACCTGAAAGCAGAAACCTTGTTGGATGAGTTACAAGCGATAGAAAATAAAAACAAACGCGTTAGAACAGGTGTTGAACGCTGGGGCGCACGTACTTTAGATCTGGATTTATTATTCTACGGCGTTAAGCAAATTAAAACTAAGCGTCTTATCGTACCTCATCCACGCATTTGTGAAAGAGCCTTTGTATTGTTGCCATTACAAGATATTGTAAAGAAGCTTAAACTTAACGCTGATGGCTTGAAAATCACCCCTAAGACCACAATTAATGATTGTATCGATACACTTTCTAAATCCGATCTAAAAGATATAAAACGGCTACAGTAGCTACAACACCGTTATAACGACAAGAGTAATTGCTATGACTAAGCGCGTTACCGTAAAAACAATCCGCAATATGAAAGCCAAAGGCGAGAAAATAGTATCGCTGACCGCTTATGATGCTAGCTTTGCACGCGTAATCGACGAGCAGGGTGTTGATGTGATCTTAGTAGGTGATTCGCTTGGAATGGTGATACAAGGGCATGATTCAACGGTACACGTCACCGTCGATGATATTGTCTATCATACAAAAGCCGTTGCCCCGCAATGTAAACGTGCCTTGGTAATGGCAGATTTACCCTTTATGAGTTACACCAACCCTGATCAAGCGATTAAAAATGCCGCACGCTTAATGCAAGAAGGGCAAGCGCATATTGTTAAACTCGAAGGTGGTGAAGCGCAATTAGATACTGTTGGATATATGACTAGACACGGTGTGCCCGTGTGTGCGCATCTTGGTTTAACGCCTCAAACGGTACATAAGTTAGGCGGTTATCGTGTACAAGGGCGAGAGGATAAGGTTGCTAAACAAATGTTATCTGATGCACTAGCACTACAAGATGCAGGTGCAGATGCAATTGTGTTGGAATGTGTGCCTGTTGACCTTGCCGAGCAACTCACTCAAAAATTAGAAATCCCTACGATTGGAATCGGCGCGGGTCGTGCTTGTGATGGTCAGATTTTAGTGTTGCAAGATATGATTGGAATATCATCCTTAGCACCTAAATTCACCGCTAATTTTTTACAAGAAGGACGCAATATTCCAGAAGCCATCGCGGCGTATGTGAAGACTGTGCGCGATGGTTCGTTTCCGACTGATGAGCAGTGTTTCTTTTAATGTAAAT
>DQUJ01000111.1 GCA_015662325.1 Leucothrix mucor
ACTACTATACGAGCTTGCCATGACATTGTTTGAACTTTTTGCCCGACCCACAGGGACAAGGATCGTTACGCCCGACTTTTTGATCTCGTCGCTGGAACGGTTTTAATGCCTCTGGCGTAAACTCATCAACGGCATCTGACATAGAAGGCTCTTGTGACTGATCTTGTGAAAGCGAACTTGCCGCCTCGTCGTGATTAAACTCCATTTCAGCCTGTTGTTCATGCTGTTGCTGGTGTTCTGCTTCAATCGCATCCACTTCTTCTGGCTGTGTGATCTCAAGTTTGGTTAAGAAAACCACCACATCTTGTTTGATTTTACCGAGTAACTCTTCAAACATTTCAAACGCTTCACGTTTATATTCTTGCTTAGGATCTTTCTGTGCGTAGCCACGTAAGCCAACACTTTGGCGTAAATAATCCATCGACGCCAAATGCTCTTTCCAATGACCATCTAACACATGCAACATAATATCGCGTTCTAAACGACGCATATTTTCTGCGCCGATTTGCTCTTCTTTATCAGAAATAATGGTAGAAATTGCTTCTTGTATTTTCTCACGCAAAGGCTCTTCATGGAGTTGATCATCACTATCTAACCAGCCCTGAATATCCAAATCCACGCCCATATCATCGCTAAGCGTTTTGGTTAAGCCCTCAATATCCCATTGCTCATCCAAGCTTTGGGGTGGAATGTACTGATTGATCGTTGTATCAACCACGTCGTAAACAAATGATTCAATCGAATCTGCTACGTCTGCCGCTTCTAATAAATCCGAACGTTGCTCATAAACCACTTTACGCTGATCATTGGCAACATCATCATATTCAAGTAAGTTTTTACGAATATCGAAGTTATGCCCTTCTACTTTACGTTGTGCATTTTCGATAGATTTTGAAACCATTTTCGCTTCAATCGCCTGACCTTTTTCCATACCCAAACGTTGCATAATCGCTTTAACGCGATCCGATGCAAAAATACGCATTAGGTTATCTTCTAATGATAAGAAGAAACGTGACGAACCTGGATCACCCTGACGTGCCGCACGACCACGAAGCTGATTATCTATTCGACGAGATTCGTGGCGTTCTGTACCAATAATATGCAAACCACCCGCTTTAATAACCGCATCATGGCGTTTTTGCCAATCGGCTTTAAGCGCTGTGATTTCTGATTCACTCGCCTCTTCGCCGAGTGCTTTTAATTCTGCTTCTAGCGATCCACCTAATACAATATCTGTACCACGGCCTGCCATATTCGTTGCAATCGTTAATGCACCGGGGCGACCTGCGTTCTCGATAATATGTGCTTCACGCTCGTGCTGTTTTGCATTCAACACTTCGTGCTTTACGTTCATCTTATTCAACAAACCAGACAACACTTCAGATGTGTCTATCGACGCTGTACCCACTAGAACGGGTTGACCTTTTTTCTGGCAATAGGCAATTTCTTTAGCGATTGCCTCATATTTTTCTTCTTCCGACATATAAACAAGATCATTACCATCTTCTCTATTCAGTGGTTTATTACCTGGAATAACAACCACTTCCAAGCCATAGATAGATTGCAACTCAAACGCTTCGGTATCTGCTGTTCCCGTCATGCCCGATAACTTGTTATACAAACGGAAATAATTCTGGAACGTGATAGATGCCATTGTTTGGTTTTCGGGATTAATCTTAACGCCTTCTTTGGCTTCCATCGCTTGATGCAAACCTTCCGACCAACGACGACCCGGCATGGTACGGCCCGTAAATTCATCAACAATAACAATCTCGTCATCAGTAACAATGTAATCGACGTTCTTTTCAAATAGAGTATGTGCGCGTAATGCTGCATTTAAATGATGTAAAACCGAAATACTGGCATTGTCATACAGGCCTTGGCCCTCTGGCAAAATGCCTGCTTTTTGTAATAAAACTTCAGCCGATTCATGACCTCTATCAGTCAAAAATATCTGCTTACTTTTCTCATCAACCGTGTAATCGCCAGTATCTTCTGCGTTTTCTTCGGTTTCTTCACCTTCTTGTTTAGAAAGTGATGGAATAATTGCATTAATCGCTGCATAAAGCTCGGATGAGTCTTCTGCCGCACCAGAGATAATCAGCGGCGTTCTTGCTTCATCAATCAGGATCGAATCCACCTCATCGACGATTGCAAAATTGAGTTCACGTTGCACGCGTTCTTCTTTACTAAATGCCATATTGTCGCGCAAATAGTCAAAACCAAATTCGTTGTTTGTACCGTAAGTAATATCAGCCGCATAAGCTGCTTTGCGTTGCTCATGATCAATACCATTAATAATCACGCCCGTCGTTAAACCTAGAAACCCGTAGAGTTTAGACATCCATTCGGCATCACGCTGTGCCAAATAATCATTTACCGTAATTACGTGCACGCCTTTTCCGGGTAATGCATTAAGATATGCCGCCAAGGTCGCCACCAGCGTTTTACCTTCGCCCGTACGCATTTCTGCAATCTTACCTTCGTTAAGCACCATGCCACCGATCATCTGCACATCGTAATGGCGCATACCCATGACGCGTTTTCCCGCCTCACGAACCACTGCAAATGCTTCTGGTAGAATATCTTCTAGTGAACTTCCATCTTCTATTTTTTTACGAAATTCAACCGTTTTAGCTTGCAGGCTTGCATCATCTAACGCTGACATTTCATCTTCAAACGTCGTTACTTTTTTAGCCGTGTTGCTATAAGCTTTGACTAAGCGGTCGTTGCGACTGCCGAAGATTTTTTTGGCTACTTTTCCTAACATGATCTTTTCTTTCCCCTGTAATGACCGCTTCACTTACCATCAAAGAGTCTATCTTCAAAAGCATAAAGTACGATCAAGCTTATTTTTGTGTTTGAAAATTGCAAATCACAGAATAAACAGAATGGGGACAATCATAACTTTTACAAGTACAACAACCCCAATTTTAATGGGGCGTAGTATAGTATAAATAAACCTTGATTTACCTTAATGAATCAATAAATCGAATAATTATTTGAGAAAAATTTTACTGCCCAATAATAGGCCCATCAAAATAAAGCTGTGGATCAACATGACGACCATTCTTCAACACTTCTAAATGCAAATGCGGGCCTGTTGCACGACCTGTGCGCCCTACTTTTGCAATCACTTCACCTTCTTTAACCACATCATCCTGTCTTACCAATATTTTACTAAGGTGCGCATAACGCGTTAGCAAGTTTTTATCATGTTGAATTTCTACAACGTTGCCATACCCCCCTTTTCGGCCCGTAAAAATAACGAAACCACTGGCAGGCGAGTATATTTTCTCGCCCAGTTTAGCGGCCACATCAACGCCGCGATGCCTTCTGGTTCGACCATTAAAAGGATCTCTACGATAACCGTATTTTGATGATATAAAGCCTTTTTTAATGGGCGAACGACTCAATAACACCGATTCTAAAAAATCACCCGACAAGCGTTCTTTGTGGGGTAAGTTTTTCATAGAATTATCAATGGATGATTCTAATGACTTTACTTGCTCGGCAAGCGATAAACGTGAGTATTTATGGGAGGCTCTATAAATACTTTTAGGATTTTCATTTTCAGCTAATCCACCACGTGCCAGTGGTTGTTTAGCTAAAGTGCCGTTATTTTTCATACCATAATAGTAGCCATCATCAGAACTATTCTGTAGCCGAACTACACTGCTGATAAGTAACAGCAGTGCAACTGTGGCAACGATTAGAAACCAAGGGTTGAACGATAACTTTGTGTGTCGTGATCCATCTTCACTGATGAGTATGATTTTCATTTATTCCGTGTATTTTTATATTGTGCAATGCGTGCAACAATACAAATCATCCATTATTTTGTTATGACTTTTGCTATCATGGGACAATGAAGAAACTCACCAGCCTAGTAAATAATGAACTCACTAGAAGTATCAATATTTATGATAAGCTGTCTAAATCGGTGTATGAACTACTTGAACTGAATAAAAACACACATAATATCTGGGTAGTAGTGAAGCAACAGCAACTTACTTTAGTCACCGATCACCCTATTCTCGCCAGCCAACTTCAGTTTCAACAAGACAAAATACGCGATCATTTAAACAAAACGTTTTTACTTCAGCTTAAAAAAACACAAATTAAAATTGCACCACCGAAAGCCTTTCGCCAGATTAAAAAAGAGAAGATATTCGAAATTTCAGAAGGTACTGCAAATGTATTGCACGAGATTGCAAATATGATTGATGATGAGGAAGTAAGAGATTCGTTAAAGAAATTAACGAAGTAATAATTAAAAACGCTAGTCTAAACCGTCATTCCCGCGCAGGCGGGAATCTATGTTGGTGCAAAGTGCTATTCTGATAGATAGATTCCCGTCTACGCGGGAATGACGGATTCTTTATTACTAAGCAGGTAAAACTGACACTTCACCCGCATAAGCAACAGGCGATCGTGCATCATTATCAAGGCTTACAAGTTCCCAAGAGTCTTGATGTTTTGATAATTCACGCAATAATAAATTATTAATCGCATGACCAGACTTATGACCGTGATACGCACCGATAATGCCATAACCTAAGGTATATAAATCACCCACGGCATCTAACATTTTATGTTTTACAAATTCATCGCTGTAACGCAAACCGTCTTTATTAAGAACGCGAAATTCATCCAACACAACCGCATTGCCTAAACTACCGCCTAAACCTAAATTCTTGGAACGTAATAATTCGACATCACGCATAAAACCAAACGTTCTGGCACGACTGATTTCTGTCGCATACGATTCAATTGATAAATCCAACTCTAAAATCTGACGGGTATCTTTAACTGCAGGGTGATCAAAATCTATCTCGAATGAGATTTTAAAACCGTTGTACGGTGTAAGCTCTGCCCAACCCGCTTTATTTTCATAAATAATAGGCTTTGTTATTTTTACGAATTTTTTCGGTGCGGGTTGATTTTCTATTCCCGCAGATTCAATCAAGAAAATAAATGGCGCCGCACTGCCATCCATAATGGGCACTTCTTCCGCACTAATATCAATGTAAACGTTATCTATGCCCATACCCGCAAGTGCAGACATTAAATGTTCAATTGTCGATACTTTAATTATCGAAGAAGAACCAGAGGCATTACTCACTTCTTTAACCAATGTGGTACTCAGCATGGTTTCTTGAACGTTTTCGGGTGTCGCTTTAATATCAACAGGGATTTCTAGATCAACACGACGATACACAATACCGGTATTCGCTGCAGCAGGACGTAAAGTTAAATTAACTTTTTTACCCGAATGCAGACCAATGCCCGTGGTACTTACAATGCTTTTTAATGTGCGCTGTTGTAAATACTGTAAATTCTGTAATTGCTGCTGCGATTGATTAGACACGAAGTCCCCTGTTTGCGTGTAAGTCTTTCTAAAATTAGCCCGCTACTTTAACACAGTTAGTCCTAAAATAGCGTAATAGGTTCATTTTCTATTTAAATCATTACGTAGAAAAACCACTAGGGATGCATTAACAATACTATTAACAGTACCGTTCAAGCTGTTGTTTCGTTAGCAAAAAAACACCATCACCGCCACGCTCGAATTCAAGCCATTGAAAAGGCACCTCTGGAAACTCCTCCGCAAGCGCGTACTGGCTATTGCCTACTTCTAAGACCAAAATACCTGTTTCCGTTAGATAATCAGCCGCCTGTTTTAAAACCTGACGCGTACAATCCAAGCCATCATTACCCGAACTTAAACCCAATTCTGGCTCGTGATGAAATTCGCTCGACATGCCTTGAATATCATCTGCGTCCACATAAGGCGGGTTACTGACGATAATGTCGTAGGTTTTCCCCTTTAGATTGGTAAATAAATCAGATGCAATCGCCGATACACGATTAACCGCATCATGCTGATCAATATTTATTTTAGCAACCTGCAATGCCTCTTCCGAAATATCTGATAAATCCACATTAGCCAAAGGAAATGCATAAGCACAAGCGATGCCGATGCAACCGCTACCCGTACACAAATCCAAAACAGACTCGACTTCATCTGGGTTAATCCAAGGTTCAAATTGCGCTTCTACCAACTCTGCAATCGGCGAGCGAGGCACAAGCACACGTTCATCAACATAAAACTGCAAACCTGCAAACCAGCCTTCTTTCATTAAATAAGCCGCAGGAATACGCTCTTCAATTCGTTGTTTAAAAATTGCAATAATTGACTCTTTCTCAATCGCTGTTAATTGAGATTGCCAATAAGTATCGGGGGTATCGACAGGCAAATGCAACGTGCGTAATACCAAATAAACGGCCTCATCCAAAGGCGAAGACATGCCATGCGAATAACTTAAACCTGCTTCAACAAAACGGCTGGCGCCCCAGCGCATAAAATCAGTCAAGGTCTGTAATTCTAAAGCGCTCTTTGTATCAAGAACGGTATCATCGGTATCACGTTTTACAGTCATTTGTCTGTGGTCAATTATTGTTTAATCTCGTATTATCTCCTATTTATTAACGCAATGCGTAGGAAATATTCATGAGTGCATCTTTTATTGATTATCTAAAATCAGGCTCTCTTTATTTTTTGCCACATCATGCCGTTTCTCGCGTTGTGTTTAAACTCACTCGCATAAAATCTCCTTTAGTTCCCAGAGCCATTCAACTTTTCAGCGATGCATTTGGTGTTAATTTAAATGATGCAATAAACCCAGATCCAGCAAGCTACCCTACCTTTAATGCGTTTTTTACGAGAGAATTGAAACCAGAATTAAGACCTATCGCATCCAGTAAAATCGTCAGCCCCGTGGATGGAACCATTAGCCAAGTCGGTGATATTGTCAATTCATCCTTAGTACAAGCCAAAGGCGTAACCTACACACTGGATCGGCTGTTAGGGGGTAAATTACAAAATTCAAATCAATATAAAAACGGGCAATTCATCACCATCTATTTATCACCCAAAGACTATCACCGCATCCACATGCCCTGCGCCGGAAAATTAACCGAGCAAACCCATGTTCCCGGTCGATTATTCAGCGTTGCCAAACACACGGTAAACACCATTACAGGCATTTTTGCACGGAACGAACGCGTGATTGCAACGTTTGAAACAAACTATGGGCCAATGGCAATGGTATTAGTAGGGGCAATTAATGTTGCAGCGATTGAAACTGTTTGGTCTGGGTTGATTACGCCCCCCAAAGGAAAATCAATAACATCTAAGAATTATCCCGCAGGTGAAGTCAATCTTAAAAAAGGTGAAGAAATGGGACGCTTTAATATGGGGTCTACAGTTATATTGTTGTTTGCAGAGGGTGCGCCGAAGTTAAGTGATAGTTTAAAGGCGGACCAGGGGTTGGTGATGGGGGAGGCTTTGTCGGGTTAACTAATATTATTTCTCCACATGGGATAAACTATGATTCTTCAATAACGTTGGTCGGATGACGCAACATTATCCGATACCCTACCTGACCTCACTTATATGCCCGCCTACATGACCGTACATGG
>DQUJ01000268.1 GCA_015662325.1 Leucothrix mucor
AAATTTATCGGCTTGTTTTTTTGTTGATGTATTTTTATTTGTTTTATTTAATTTTAGCAATGCCCAAAGCTGAGGGATTTGCGGGAACTTGCGTCTCTGTCCAAAACCACCTTGCATTGTGTCGGCATATTTCATCGCGTTTTTTACAAACCCATCTGATAATTGTTGGATAGTTTTTGTTTTTTCTACTGCATTGTTCTTTGAGCTGTTACTTTTATTAGATTTATTATTATGGCTAGCCGTAGTGATTTCTTGTGTTTGCAGCATGCTCACCAGCGTTTCACTCATTTCTTTAGCTTGTGATTCTAAAGTCGCTTGATCTGTTTTCCATTTTTTATCAAGCTGATCTAATACACTCGAAAATTGTTCGCGCGGCATATAGGTTGCACCGACTAATGGATAACCCTCTGGTGTAAGAAATACATTCAGCGGCCATCCCGCTGTGCCGTTGGTGACTTGCACAAATTCAATCAGGCGTTTATCCAATACAGGGTTTAACTCTCGATCAACCTTTACTGAGATATAGTTTTTATTCAGTAGCTTAGCAATGCCTTTATCTGCATAACTCTCGCGTTGCATGACATGACACCAATGACAAGCAAAATAGCCGATTGAAATAAACAGTAGTTTGTTTTCCTTTTTTGCTTTATCCAGTGCGGGTTTCCCCCAGTCCATCCAATTAACAGGATCGTTGCCGTGCATGGCGAGATAGGGTGATGAATGACTTTTTAATGCGTTCTCTGTGGTTTTTGCGCTAGTAGAAATGGTTAATAAAAGTAAAAGTAACGATAGAAAATATTTCATGTTTCATCCGTGAAGTCATTTATCAGTCTTAGTAGCGCGTATTATTACGCTTATCTGTCTGTTTTGGATGTAGTAATTGGGTATAATAAAAACTATCTTATAGCTTACCTTAGAGACTCTATGTCAGGAAATACTTACGGAAAATTATTCACAGTGACTTCTTTTGGTGAAAGTCACGGCCCCGCGATTGGTTGTATTGTCGATGGTTGTCCTCCAGGAATGGAATTATCAGAAGAAGATATTCAAGGTGATTTAGATCGTCGTAAACCCGGCACAAGTCGCCATACCACGCAGCGCCGTGAGTTGGATCAAGTGCAGATATTATCAGGTGTGTTTGAAGGTAAAACCACCGGTACGCCGATTGCAATGATGATTCAAAACACCGATCAGCGCTCCAAAGATTACTCCGATATTATGGATCGTTTTCGCCCCGGTCATGCCGATTATACCTATTACAAAAAATACGGCTTTCGTGATTACCGTGGTGGCGGGCGCTCATCTGCACGCGAAACGGCGATGCGAGTGGCAGCGGGTGGCGTGGCTAAAAAGTATTTGCAAGAGCGTTACGGCATAGAAATTCGTGGTTATCTTTCGCAGTTAGGTCCGATTAAAGCAGAAACAGTTGATTGGAATGAGATTGAAAACAATCCCTTCTTTTGCCCCGATGTCAGTAAGGTCTCGGAAATGGAAGATTATATGGATGCGCTTCGCAAAGAAGGTAATTCGGTCGGCGCTAAAATAACCACCATAGCAACAGGTATGCCAGCAGGAATAGGCGAACCTATTTTTGATCGTTTGGATGCAGAAATTGCCCATTCGATGATGAGTATTAATGCTGCAAAAGGCGTGGAAATTGGTGCAGGTTTTGAATCAGTCACTCAAAAAGGCACGGTGCATCGTGATGAGATTACGCCAGAGGGGTTTATTGGTAATAATGCAGGTGGCGTTCTCGGTGGCATATCATCGGGTCAGGATATTATTGTGCATACGGCATTTAAAGCAACATCGAGCTTACGTTTACCAGGCAAGACCGTTAATTTAAAAGGTGAGCCAGTCGAAGTCATTACCAAGGGGCGACATGATCCTTGTGTGGGGATTCGTGCAACACCGATTTGTGAAGCGCAATTAGCAATGACATTAATGGATCAGATTTTGCGTCATCGAGCCCAGAATATGGATGTCGTGACGGAATTAAAGGACATACCCGCCTCTAAAGAGTAGAGATGCTCCAAGGTATTTTTATGAAAACAAACAAATTTACTTTTTTACTTGGTGCTGTGTTGGCAAGTATTGTTTTAAGCGCCTGTTCAAAATACAAAATTGCCTATGACTATAACCCACCTAAAACGAAACAGGGCATTGCCTGTATTTCGGGGTGTCAAAAACAACTTAAGCAATGTAACCATCAATGTAATGCGCAATATAAACATTGTTCGGTAAGAGCAAGACAACAAGCACAAAAAGCATTGCCTGTTTTAAAAGAAGCGTATCCCTTAAAATTAGAAATTTGGTTAGATGCTCGGGCAAGATACGAGCGAGAATATGATCGTTATGAGTTTCGACATTTTATGGCGATTTCACGCAGAGATCGCTATGTTGATCGTTGCATGAGAAAAGGTAAAAAGAGTAGGGCGTGTCACCGTACTTACCGACATGATTATTATGACCCTTATTTGTCTTTAAGCCGCCCATACTTTAATACGCCACGTCCAATAAAACCGACATTGGCAAGTGAAACACAACGTATCAGAAAGAAAACCTGTTCGAATAATTGTAAATGCAATAGTAATTATCGCTTATGTTTTACCAGTTGTGGCGGTGCGGTGAAGTCGAAAAAAGTGTGTATGAAAAACTGTAATTGAGACCTGTTGGTATTAACCTCTCTCTCCCTAGCAGGCGCTGTATTGAGCGTAGCCGAAATGGAGAGGGCTGGGGAGAGGGTAGGAATGATTTCCACCCAAAACGCCTGCTTAAACCGAATCGAAAGAGTGTTATCTAGATTCCATAGTAAGTATTCATAAACGGTATAATGTCATCCCGCCATAAAAAAGCAACGAGGCCAGCTAATGCTAACCAAGGTCCAAAAGGAATCGGTTGACTGTCTTTTTTACGCTGAATAATCATCCATAAAATACCCAATACTGCACCCAGTAGAGATGCCACAAAGATGGTAAAAGGCAGTATTTGCCAGCCACCCCAAGCGCCTAGTGCGGCGAGTATTTTAAAATCTCCATAGCCCATGCCCTCTTTTCCCGTAATTAAACGGAATACATGATAAAGACTCCAGAGCGATAAATAACCGATCATTGCGCCTAATACGCTACTTTGTAGATCGACAAAGAGAGTATGGTAATTTACCGCAATGCCAATCCACATTAGTGGTAACGTTATGTTATCGGGTAGTAACATGGTTTTCGCATCAATCAATGCTAATGTAATAAGCGACCATGTAAGGAATAGCGCCGCCAGTGTTTGCCAGCCAAAACCGACTTTCCATGCCACAAAAGCAGAGAGTAATGCGGTGCTAATTTCCAGAAGAGGGTACTGTGCAGAAATCCCCGTTTTACAGGATGAGCATTTACCCCTTAAAAATAGATAGCTTAAGACAGGTACATTTTCTATTGCCGTGATCATATGGCCACAATGCGGGCATTGTGAACGAGGCACAAATAGATTGAATTCTTCTTTGGGTTTGGTGTTTTCTTCTTCGCCACCAAATAACGCTTCACATTCTTCACGCCATTCTTTGTTTAGCATGATGGGGATACGATAGATGGCTGCATTTAAAAAGCTGCCTATTATTAAAGAAAAGAAACCCACAAATATTAAAAAAACGGTGGTATTTCCTTTTAGTAAAGCGATAAGCTCCATATTCCCTTTCCCCATTTAAAGAGGCTTTCTTACTGAGTAAGAATGCCTCTTTATAACTATAAGGGACCTTTGCAAAGGTCCCTTTAAACTTAAATTATAACTGTTTAGTTTTTAACCAACAACCGCGCCGAGTTTAAAGATC